>CAZJIU010000028.1:0-19687 GCA_964546145.1 uncultured bacterium | reverse complement strand
CATTTCACCCGGCAAAGTGAACTCCAGTGGTGCATAAAGTTGATAACCAATTGTTATTTCCTCATTGAAACTGCTGCCGTTATAAGTCGCCAGGGGCATTGCCGCCTCTACGTAAAAAGTAATACTATCAGGTAAACCAGACATGATCTTGGCAATATCCAAGCTGAACTCCAGCTCATTGGGATTTATCGTAAATGCAGTATCTACTAAACACTCTGCCCGATAGATTTTTTTACCTGTCACTAAAAGATACAACGAGTCAAAATTACCCAAATCGCTGATAATAAAATCGGCATTTGCTAAGGCAAACTGAATACTATCGGCACCTCGTGGACTGCTGATGAATTCCTGCCCGTTCAGATAACCACGGGCATTGACCCTACCATAGAAATTTTCTAACTCAAGCTCACTGACTTCAATCTGAATATTTAAATCTTGAGATAACGTTTCCCTGAGAGTGTCCTGAATCATAATCTTGAGATCAAACTCAAGCGAATCAAGATATGACTGGCGACTGATACTAAAGAGAGAATCACCCATAAAGGAAAAATCAAGACTGCTGGTTAAACTATCGGCAGCTATACGTAAGGTATCAACTCGGACATCACCTGTTTGAGAGTCCCCAAAATTCCGGGCGGTAACTTCAATTTCAATATCGTTTGAGAGGGTATCCGATAAACTTGCCGTAACGGTGGCGGAATTAATCGGAAGTGCGACATCTGGTTTCAGAACACCTTTAATAATCCGGTTGTCACGAGTGCTGATGGCTCCACTCATTGTGGTTGAACAGGTATCTACTAGCTCGTTCAGTTTTGCCCCAGTTGCCGAATTTAGATCAATCTCCTTGGTAATTGTCAAGGCAGGTATCTTCCAGTATGTATTACTTGTATTAACGTCAATTGAAATGGTTTTACCGGGAGTATCAACAGCAAAGTAGTACATCCGATCAAGACTGGTGTCAGCGAATATTTGATTGCCCTGGCTTGTGGCTGAGTCAAGAACCATGTCCTGAAATGAGTAGGATTTGTTGAGTAGTGGCAGAATCAGCTTTGAATTCCAGCGTGCCGGCAAACGCGGCGTAGTGGGAACCTCGAATTCACAGCCGATTACCCACCACAATACCAGCAGTAAAAGATACAGATAAATTCTATTATTCAGACGAAGCCGGTTTAACAAATTATCCTTTCGTTACACCTAAGTCCCTTCGCTATAAGCTGTCCGATAACGGATTTGTTCTTTGGTTAAATAATCTATTCCAATGCCCATGGTTTTGAGCTTCAGTGTGGCAATTTCCTGGTCCTGCTCTTGGGTGATATCGTAGACTTTTTTTTCCAAACGCGTTCCGTTTTTCGCCAGGAACATCATCGCCATAAACTGATTGGCAAAGGACATATCCATTACCTCCGAGGGGTGCCCTTCCGCCGCCACCAGGTTGACCAGGCGCCCATCGCCGAGAACAAAGATATGCTTACCATTTTTCAAAGTATGTTGGACACAGTTCGCTCGGATCTCCTTTTTTGAAACGGTCAATTCTGCCAGGTCCTTGAGATTAAGTTCACAATCATAATGGCCGGTATTACAGACAATCGCACCGTCCTTCATTTTCTCAAAATGCCGTTTGACGATGACGTCTTTCATACCTGTAGCAGTGATAAAAATATCACCAATGGCAGCACATTCGTCCATGGGCATCACGCGATAACCATCCAATGTAGCTTTTAAAGCTGCGGTTGGTTTCACTTCAGTACAGATTACATTAGCACCCTGACCGTGGGCGCGCATCCCACAGCCACGACCGCAGTGACCATAGCCGGCAACAACAAAGGTCTTGCCCGCTATTAGCACCGAGGTCGCCCGCAAGATGCCGTCAATTGAAGATTGACCGGTACCATAAACATTATCGAAATCCCATTTGGTTTCAGCATCATTGACTGCTACTACTGGGTAGAGCAGTTTGCCGTCAGCAGCCATAGCACGTAAGCGGTGAATACCGGTAGTAGTCTCCTCGGAACCACCTAATACCTGTTTTGCTAAAGACGGATACTTATGATGTATAGTAAAGATCAGATCGGCGCCATCATCCAGAGTCAGGGTCGGCTTTTGTTCCAGTGTCTGATCAATACACCAGTAAAATTCATCAGTTGACAACCCATGCCAAGCCCAGATAGGTACGCCTTCTTCATAGAGAGCCGCGGCCACATCATCCTGGGTACTTAACGGATTACAGCCACTCCAGGCAACCTGAGCGCCGGCCGCGACAAGAGTTCGAACTAACACCGCCGTCTCTTTAGTAACATGCAGACAGCCGCTGACCCGCATGCCCTTCAAAGGCTGCGACTGGCAATACTTTTCGCGTAATGCCCTTAATACTGGCATATGCGATTCAGCCCATTCAATTTTTAATCTGCCCTTATCAGCAAGTTTGATATCTTTGATTTTTCCTGGCATTATTTCACTCCAAAATAAGCTTTAAGTTCATCAACTTTATCGGTATTTTCCCAGGTGAATTCCTCTTCCGTCCGACCGAAATGACCATAGGCAGCGGTTTTGGAATAGATGGGACGCTTCAATTGCAGATGTTTGATTATCGCGGCGGGTTTTAAGGGAAAAATTTTTCTAATCGCCTTTGCTATAGCATCCTCGTCTGCTACCCCACTCCCATATGTATTAACATAAACCGAAATCGGCTCTGCAACACCAATCGAATAAGCCAGTTGTACTTCGCAGCGACGGGCGAGTTTGGCAGCAACGATATTCTTGGCAATATAGCGGGCCATATACGAAGCCGAGCGATCAACCTTGGAGGGATCCTTACCCGAAAAAGCTCCACCACCATGACGTCCCATACCACCGTAAGTGTCCACAATGATCTTACGACCGGTCACACCAGAGTCGGCTTCAGGTCCACCAACAGCAAATATGCCGGTTGCATTAATATAATATTTGGTTTCCGACGTCAAATAAGGTTCACAAACGGGAATAATGACATGTTTTTTAATATCACTAACAATCTGCTCATGCGGAATCTCGGGATTATGATGAACGGCGACCACAACACTGGTCACGGATTTAGGTTCGCCATCAATATATTCAACAGTGACTTGGGACTTACCGTCAGGTCTAACCCAGTTAAGGATTCCTTTCTTCCTGACTTCTGCCAGACGCAGGGTAATTTTATTCGCCAGAGCAATTGGCAGCGGCATTAGTTCCGGGGTCTCATCACAGGCAAAGCCGAACATCATCCCCTGGTCACCCGCACCCTGCTCATGTTTTTCAGTCTCATTTACTCCCAGGGCAATATTCTCACTCTGCTCATGGATCGAAGTGACCACCGCACAGCTGGTTGCATCCAGACCAAAATCGGGATCGGTATAGCCGATCCGCTCCAGAGTATTACGAACAATTCGGGGAATATCCACATACCCCCTAGTAGTAATTTCACCCACAACAACGATTAATCCGGTAGTTGTCATAGTTTCACAAGCAACCCGGCTTTCCGGGTCAACGGTCAGCAACGCATCCAGGATAGCATCCGAAACGGCATCACAGATTTTATCTGGATGGCCTTCAGTCACCGACTCCGACGTAAAATGGTATTTTTTCATCTTGTCCTCTTCCTCAATTTAAACTGGATTAACATAATGTACACCACTTATAAAATCAACTTAAATTCTCAGAAACCCCCTCGCCCAAGTCAAGCTACTAACCAATGCCGGTTAACTCAGTATTCCCACCAATGATACTTTTTGACAGATTCGTCCGTCGCACAGTACTATTCTCATCAATAATCATATCCTGTAAAAGCGATTCTTCTACCGTTACCCCCTGCCCAATACTGACATAAGGCCCGATGATACTACGAATGATTACGGCCCCAGGATGAATGAAAACCGGTGGAATGATCACGCTCTCAGGATACTTAACTCTCGGGGGAGCGAGTTTTTCCAGCAGATGACGATTAGTATCCAGGAGCGTTTCACGGGTACCACAGTCATAGCAGGTCTGAATTTTTTCGACCACAATCGGTTCGTTCCATTCCAATAGCACTTGCAGAGCATCTGTCAGTTGATATTCATTTTTAGTTGTGATCTCTTTTTCAAACAGCTGCCGAATCGCTTTCTTGAGGAGAAATTCATGCTGGATCAGGTAAATTCCGGCGATTCCCAGATTGCTCTGCGAATGCTCTGGTTTTTCAATAACTTGTTTAACCTGATAGCCCTCGGTCTCGACAATTCCATAAAGACGCGAATTTTCAACCTCCATTACCCCAATGACATTCTCGCGATGACCGATGAAACGCGCAAAATCTAAATCCAGAATCGTGTCCCCTAAGATAATTAGGACCGGTTTATCGCGCTCTTCCAAACCTAGCTCGATGGCATGACCGAGCCCCTTTGGTTCCTCCTGTTCAACAAATTTAACAATAGCCGGATAATTGTCGACAATATAATTTTCGAGCTGCTCACCATGATGACCAATGATTATTGTAATCTCATCAACCTCGAGCCGAAAAACTCGATCGAGAATATGACCGATAATTGGCTTGTTAGCTACCGGTAGCAGCGGTTTGGGTTTGGTTATGGTAAGAGGACGCAGCCGGTTGCCAACACCAGCTGCAGGGATAATTACTTTCATCATATAACTCCTGAATTATTCGAAATCTCTTTGAAGGTATCGTTCAATAAATGACTTATCTGATTTTTTCCTAATTCTGGCAGCTAATCTTTTCTCGAATTCGCGGGCAGTATTTTTGCCCATGTATTTTAGCAGATGATTCATCGCAATCACTTCGATAATCACGGTAATATTTTTACCGGGATAGATCGGGAGTTTTATCAGCGGCACATTGACCTCTAAAATTTTCACATATTTTTCCTCGGCTCCGATACGCTCGTAACTTATATTCTCAGACCACTCGACCAGTTCAACCTGAATCTCCAGCCGCTTCTGCTGGCGGACTGCCTGGATCCCGAATAAATTCCTAATATCAATAATCCCCAGCCCCCGGACCTCCATATGATGTTCCAGAAATTCATTCTGGGTACCAATAATGACATTGTCAGCGCGGCGGATGATTTTGACAATATCATCGGCAACTAACCGATGTCCGCGCTCCACCAGGTCCAAAGCAACCTCGCTCTTACCAATTCCACTGCGACCGGTTAGTAAAACTCCCACTCCATAAACATCAACCAGTGAGCCGTGCACAATTGTAGAGGGTGCCAGATTCCAGTCCAGATAATCCATTAACTGGCTCATCAAATTACTGGTCAGCATTTTCGTAACCAACAAGGATAGCCGGTTTTTCCGGGCATATTCGACAGTGGGTTCCGGTGGTTTTACACTGTGGGCAAAGATAATTGCCGGTACCCCAGATACGTACAATTTTTTCAGAACATTAATTCTCTGCTCTTCACTCAGGGTCATAAGGAACTTATGTTCTTTGAGACCAATCAGCTGGATCCTGTCCCGATCAAAATAGCTCCAGAAGCCGGTTAATTCTAGTCCCGGGCGATTCAAATTCGAGGATGTAACCACCCGTTCAAGGCCAACATCATCATTAACTCGTCGTAATTTAAACTTGCGCCGGTTGTCCCAGAAGACTTTACCGACAGTTAATAGTTCCTGCATCAGTGAGCATACCTCTTTTCTTTAAAACGTTTTAGCTGGCGTTCCATCTTGGCAACCGCTAGATCAATAGATTTTATCATATCGTCACTCGTTTCGGCACTAACCAGATCTTTACCCAAAGCATGTAAAGTTATTTCGGTCATCTCACCCTCTTTGGACTTTTCCAGGATTATTTTACAACTACTAATCAGATGATCGAACATCTCTATCTTTTTCATTTCTTCAGTTAGATAGTTCTTTATTCTTTCGGAAGCTTCATAATGCCTTGCGGTGATCTCAATATTCATAATATTCTCCTTCTAATTAATTACTCTGCATGAGGATGAGCTTGTTTGTAAATATCTTTCATTTTTTCGATTTCAATATGGGTATATAATTGTGTTGTCGAGAGACTGCTGTGTCCCAGCAAGTCCCGGATCGCATTCAAATCGGCCCCGCGATCCAGCAGATGCGATGCAAATGAATGGCGCAGCACATGCGGACTTAAATGTTTTTGTTCGGAGACGGTGTGGAGTAATTTGGCAACCATCTTTTGAATAGTCGGGCGGGCAATTCGGCTGCCCTGACGGCTAACAAAAAGTGGGCTATCAAGCGCAATTTTCCCAAATTTATCTCGGCGCCTGTTCAAATATTCGCGTAAAACTTTTTCGGCTTGCTTACCGAAGGGAATGATGCGCTCTTTTGCGCCTTTGCCAAATACCCGCATGGTCAACCGATTAAAATTGACATCGCCGATATTCAATGTCAGCAGCTCCCCTAAACGGATACCCGCACTGTAGAATAATTCGAGGATCGCTCTATTCCGTACTGCAACAAAACTGTCAGCGCCCGTCTCGTCCAATAAACGAATCATCTGCTCTTCGGAAAGCACAATCGGCAGTCGCTTTTTGGTCTTGGGCGATTTTACTAAAGATGCCGGATTAGAGGTAATCACTTCCTGTCTTGCCAGGTACTTGAAAAAGGCTTTCAGCGCTGCCAGCTTACGTGTGATTGAAGACATCTCCAGACCGTTTTCGGACAGCATGCCCAGATAATGGCGAATGCCGGTTTTATTAATCAGCGTAACTTCTAAAGGAGTGATGTTGGCATATTCCGCATAAAAATCGGCAAATTGTTGCAAATCCCGGTGATATGCTTCTACAGTATGTAAGGAGTAGCCCCGTTCCCGCTGAATGTAATTCGTAAATTGTTCCAGAGCTTCATTTATATGCATTAAACCAACTCACCGTTCCACAACAGACTTTGGACTGCTTTAAAATCCTCCGGTATGGGTGCCGTAATTTCAATCTCTTCCTCTATTATAGGGTGGAGGAATCGTAGACAATAGGCATGGAGCAGCTGACGATCAATTTGGGCAAGAATCAGTTTGCCCAAATCCCGGTATTTTTTAGCCAGATTAGTCAATGAGCGACTTTTGCCACCATACAATGGGTCGCCAACCACCGGATGCCCCAAATAACTTAAGTGAATGCGGATCTGGTGCGTGCGCCCAGTTTCTAAGATTGCCTTCAATTCCGTAATAATCGGAGTGGACCTTAAGACAGCATACCGAGTACAAGCAGATTTTCCATTGGCAGTTACAATGAATTTCTGCCGATTGACCGGACTGCGCCCGATAGCCCGCTCGATGACTCCTGCGGTTGGTTCGGGAGTTCCCCAGATCAGGGCACGATACTCTTTGTACACTTTACGTTCACTGAATAATTTTCCCAACTTCCAATGGGCTTCATCATTTTTCGCAATAATTATTACTCCGGTGGTGTCCTTATCCAGGCGATGCACTAAACCAGGGCGGTGAATCCCGCCAAGAGTACTGAGCCGGTCGGTATAATACAATAGTCCACTCACCAACGTGCCCTGAAGATTACCTGCACCCGGATGAACTACCAATCCTTTCGGTTTGTTCAGCGCCAGATAATGATCATCCTCATACAGAATGGTCAGGTTCATCTGGATAGGCTGAATCTGAGCTGGCTCCGGCAAAGGTACCCGGACCGCAATTAAATCACCAAGCTTTAATAGTGAACTGGGTTTTCCGTCCTGCTCATTTACCAAAACATATCCCTCACGAATCCACTGGCTGATCTTAGAACGGGAAGCCGATTTAATTTTTTGAGCTAAATAGAGGTCTAGTCGCGCGCTGCAATTTTCAGTCACACGATAATAATTGATTTGATCTGGTGCTAATTCACTCATTCTATGGCCAATTAATACCGCTATTCTGTTTAATCCATGTAATTTGCATCAACCGGATTTACTCAATCTCCTTAATGAATAGAGATTGGCAAGTGGAGTTATATGTAACTTACTTATCTCGTGCCAGTCTCCGTTAATCACTATTCATCTAGTGATAAATGACTTCATGGCTGATATGCCAGAACAATATTAACCAATAAATTGCATAAACCGAGGCCAAAGGAGTTGAATTATTTTTTCACTTTGGTTTTACAGGCAACGCAATGCTGGGTATGGGGAACCTCTTCCAATCGTTCCTTAGGAATCTGTTGGCCGCATTCGATACAGATACCGAACTCGCCATTCTTAATTCGCTCTAATGCTGAATTCAGATAGGATAAATATTTATTCTCACGGGACAACCACAAAAAGGCTTTTTCGCGCTCCTGGGAATCGGTACCAACATCCGCCATATGATAGGCATAGGTTGAATCCAGCACCGGATTGTTTTGCATCGTTTCGTCGCTCATGGTAATATTTTCGAGACGTTTGATCTCTTTTAGGCTGTCCTCGCGCTTTTTTAGGATAAGATCTTTAAAATAATCAAGCTCTTCTGCGCTCCATTTAGTTTTTAATGTCTTCGCTTTCATTGTCTTATCCTCCTATTGGAATTTAGTGAATACGACTGATAGAAACACTAATTTTATTTCCATCAATATTCAGCTCTCGGTCAACTTCACCAGGTATGAAATCAAATTCCACTTTGACCGCCAGGGTCTCATGTTTGAAATAATCTAAGTTTTCCTGAAGTGCTGCGTTGAAAAAAGCCGAGGCAGAAGCCACTGCAACGTTAATCCGATCCTCAACCTGGAAATCAGCCTCTTTACGAATCGTCTGAATATGACGAATAAAATCGCGAACCAGGCCCTCTTTCTTTAACTCCGGTGTAATTGTGGTATCAAGGGCTACGGTACAATCATTGTCAAAAATGAGTGAGTAACCCGCGGCATCCTGGTGCTCAATGATTAAATCTTCAGTTCCAAGGAATATCTTCTGCTCCATGAGGTTTATTTCCCAGGTACCACCCTTTTCAATTTTGTGGGCAACTTCAGCTGCCGGTAGCTGGCGGATTATTTCCCTGATTTCATTCAGCTGCCTACCATATTTCGCACCCAGCACAGCTAAATTAGGTTTCACCAGATAAGAGACCAAAGCACTGTCATCGGCAATAAATTCAATTTCCTTAATATTTAATTCTTCCAAAATCTGATCCTGCAACTCGGATAAAGCCCGGGCTTCAGTCTCAGCCGTTAATTTGACCAGCAATTTTCGCAGCGGCTGGCGAATTTTTAGATTGACTTTATTGCGTGCGGCACGTCCCATACTTACGAGCTTAATTACTGTGTCAATCTTCGTCATTAATGTTTCATCAATCATTCCCTGATCGCAGACCGGATAGTCATTCAGATGAATGCTCATTGGCGCATCATCTTCCAAACCGCGGACCAAATTCTGATAGATCACCTCGGTAATGAATGGTATAACCGGTGCCAGAATCTGAATTAAAGTTTTTAAAGCAGTATACAGTGTCTGGTAAGCAGCCCATTTATCGGAATCATCTTCCGACTTCCAGAAGCGACGCCGACTGCGGCGAATGTACCAGTTGGAAAGCAGCTCCAGAAAATCATCAATTCCTTGCATCGCCCGCGAAGGCACATAGTCATCAAACTCAATCCGGACCTGTTTGACCAGGAGATTCAGGCGGGCCAATAGCCAGCGGTCTAACTCAGATAATTGCTGCCGATCAATCCGATGGATGGTCGGTGAATAGTGATCTAATTCCGCATAGGTAGCAAAGAAAGAGTAAGAATTCCACAGGGTAATCATCTGTTTCCGAAATTCCTTGGCGATATTGTATCCGAAATTCAGATTATTAATCGGATTATGATCAATATACAGCCAGCGCATTACATCAACACCGATCTTTTCGGCAGCATCATCAAACCAGATGGCGTTGCCGGCGCTTTTATGCATATCCTGACCTTTTTCATCTTTCACCAGGGCGTGCCCTAAAATTACTCGGAATGGCTCGCGATTTTCCAGCACCGTGCTCATTGCCAGCAATGAATAGAACCAGTTGCGAAACTGACCTGGCAGACTCTCACAGATAAATTCGGCGGGGAACCACTCCTCCCAATATTTATGGTCAGTTGTATAATGCAGCGTCGAAAAAGGAACAATGCCTGCATCCAGCCAGGGATTACCGACATCCTCGATGCGAGCCACTGAAGTTGCACATTTCGGGCACTTAATTTTAACAGCATCAATCCAGGGGCGATGCGGTGAATGACCCTCAAATTCCTCCCAGCCGGCAACTGCCCGCCCCTTTAATTCTTCCCTGCTGCCGATTACGGTAATGCTACCGCAAGTATTACACTCATAAATTGGTAAGGCTAATCCCCAATAGCGCTTCTTGGAAATCATCCAGTCATGCATATTTTTCAGCCAGTTGAGCTCGTGCTGCAATCCGTAATCGGGTATCCAGCGGATTTTACTGGTTACCTCCATCATTGCCTGACGAATACCGTCCATGGAGATAAACCATTCATCAACCAGGCGAAAAACAAGTTCGGTTCCGTGGCGCCAGCAGACAGGATAGCGGTGTTTATAGGAATCCTGCCGGTATTTATAGCCCTTTTCCTCGATATTTCTGAATATTTCATTAGTCACGTTACTGACATTCTTACCCGTAAGCCAGTCGAATCCTTCAATATAATTGCCAAACTCATCCAGTGGAGCCAGAACGCCAAGATTATATTTGATTCCCAATTCATGATCTTCCTGACCGCAACCGGGAGCGATATGGACGATGCCGGTTCCCTCTGCTTCGCTAATCTCTTCCCAGGGGATTACAATATGTTTGATATTTCGCTGAGCACTCAGCTCATCGAAAGGACCACGATAGCTCCAGTTCAGCATCTCCTTACCCAACAGAGTATCTACGATCGCAAAATCACCGGATAACACTTCGTTTTGCCGGCCTTCAATCAGGTAGTAGCTTGATTCTCCCTGTTTAACCTTTAAATAATTTTTTTCCGGATGAACAGCAGCTGCCGTATTGCTGGTTAAAGTCCAGGGTGTCGTCGTCCAGACCAGCAGATATTCATTATTGCGACCATTAATCGGGAAACGGACGGTAATACCGGGATGGGTCATTTCGCGGTAGCCCTCGGTGGCAATTTCATGCTCGGAGAGCGCCGCCCCGCAGCGGGTACACCAGGGCATTACATCATGCCCTTTATATATCCAACCATTCTCATGACACTTTTTTAAAAATAACCAGATAGTATAGTTATTTTCATCCGACATCGTATAATAAGAATTTTCCCAATCCATCCAATATCCCAGACGAATTGACTGCTCGGTCTGGATGCGTGAGTATTTTGTAACCCGCTCTTTGCATTTATTGACAAATTTCTCAATCCCGTATTTCTCGATATCAGTTTTGGATTTAAATCCGAGCTCCTTTTCCACTTCCACCTCGACCCACAATCCCTGGCAGTCAAAGCCATTCTGATAGCGGGTTCGGTAGCCGTTCATCGCTTTATAGCGTTGAAAGACATCTTTATAAGTACGACCCCAGGCATGGTGCACGCCCATGGGATTATTGGCAGTTATCGGTCCGTCCAAAAATGACCATTTGGGGCTACTGGCATTTTTCTCAACCAATTTCCTAAAAATTTGATTCTTTTCCCAGAAGTCCAGGATCTCATGTTCCTGGGCAATAAAATCAATTTCAGTGGGTACCTTGCGGATCAACGATTCAGACCTCCTTAACAAATCACCTTCGTCTCGCTTTCAAACAGGACGATATTTTAATAAATAAAGTGTTAACTTCAAGACAAATATTTTGCTATTAGAAGTGCATAACGCCGTTTCAAGGCTGGCGCTAGTTTACTGATATCAGATACGATTGCACCTTTCAGGGCATTATGACAATTACAGGAACACTCCGGAAATGGAAATTGCTCAATAAAATCGCTAATGACTTGACCAACACTGGCAGCAGTTTTATTCAAATTGCCCAAGATTGTTGCAACATCCACAGCCTCTTCCTTCCAGCTGTCATAATCGGTTACCTGGGTAATTGCTCCGAAGTGTAGCTCGGCTTCCCGACAAAGGCGAGCCTCATACATACTGGTCATCCCAATTACTGCCATTCCCCAGGATCTGTATAATCTTGATTCGGCCCGGGTCGAAAAGGCTGGACCTTGCATATTGACGTAAGTCCCTGAAGCGGTGTATTTCACTCTCCTTTTCCCGGCTATATCAATGAATTGACTATGCATGCAGGAACAGACCGGATCAGCAAAAGAGATATGGACTGCCAGACCCTGATCAAAAAAGGTATCGTGAAGATGTTCTTTGGTTCGGTCTAAATACTGATCAATAAAAATAATTGTTCCTGGTTCAATCTCTTCGCGGAAACTGCCAACGGTGGAAATGGAAATCACATGCGTAACCCCAAGCTGCTTCAAACCATATATATTAGCGCGATGATTCACATTATGGGGCAAGATTGTATGACCATGTCCATGCCGGGGTATAAAAACAATCTCTTTCCCACCCTTCTCATAGATACTAAAATCATCCGATGGCTTGCCAAAAGGAGTATTCAAAGAAATACATTTTACCTTTTTAAAATCTGCCAGATGATAAAATCCAGTGCCCCCACATATTCCTAATTTTGCTTCCATATCTCTCTTATTCTTGACCTTAAAATATAGCCGGAGGTAATAAAAAAAACAATTAAATAAACCTTACTAATTGACCCGATATAAAAATGGGCGGCTACATCAGGTCCGCCCATTTTTACTCGAGAAAGAGGATCACTCTATTGGCTTTCGCCAATTTTTAGGGTCACAAAGAAGGTCATATCTTGGCGTCTGATTAGCACCAGGATATATTCACCGGAAGCTGCCTCGAGCGCTTTGTTATAATCATCCAGCGAACGAATTTCCTGATCACCAACACGCTGAATCAGATCACCAACTCGCAAGGAGCGAGCCGCTTCGCTATCTCTATCAATCCCGGTAATAATGACACCATCCTCATTGCTGGGGATTCCATATTGCCGAGCCAGGGCAGGAGTCAACTCATCAACTATTAAACCCAGTTTACTTTGGGTTGTCGAGGATAGTGTAGCTGATTGTCCAACTGACTCAGGCATTTCACCTAGTTTGACGTTGATGGACTTTTCCCTTTTACCTCGAATCAGGACGACCTCTTTTTCCTTGCCGATATCCGAATTGGATACCAGAAGCTGTAACTGACTGGAATTTTTCACTTCAGTTCCATCAAACCGGATAATCACATCACCAACCTTGACCCCAGCCTTTTCTGCCGGACCATCTTTTACAACTCCACCCACCAAAACACCATTTCGCGATTCCAGATTCATTGCCTTAGCCGTTTTATCATCAACATTTTGAATGTTTATTCCCAACCAGGCACGAATGACTTTACCGTGCTCAATCAGGTCACGCATAACTTTTTTCGCCAGGTTGACCGGGATCGCAAACCCGACTCCCAGATTTCCCGAACCAGTAGTTGCAATTGCAGTATTGATACCAACCAGTTCACCGCGGATATTGACCAGGGCACCACCGCTATTGCCGGGATTGATTGCGGCATCCGTCTGAATAAAATTCTGGTAACTGGTAGAATTGATGACGTTACTCCGACCTTTTGCACTGACAATTCCGGCGGTTACCGTATGGTCGAGATTGTCCGAGAATGGTGAACCAATCGCCAACACCCACTCGCCGATTCTCAGCGCATCCGAATCACCTAAGGTAATCGGGGCCAGATCTTTAGCTTTGATTTTAATTACCGCCAGGTCACTTTTAGGATCCGTGCCAACTATCTCGGCATCGAACTCACGATTATCTATCAGTCTGACCAAAATTTCAGTACCCTGTTCGACAACATGATTATTGGTCAGAATATACCCTTTTTTATCCACAATCACCCCGGAGCCCAAGGCTGTTCCACGTTGCTCCATCTCAGGTGGGATTCCAAAAAAACGATTAAAAAAATCATCATCAAAACCGGGAAACATCTGATTACCGCGAATCTTTACAACCTTGGTAGTGATAATGGTAACTACTGAGGGATTGACATTATTGGCGATGCTGACAAATGCCTCATTTAAGTCTGCTAAGGATGGTATCTTCGATTGCTCTCCCGATTGATACGCAGCATTAATAAAAGCCGGCTGGGTATTTTGGGGAGAACTTTCATAAAGCACTACCCTTTCCGGATGGGAATTAAAAAATAATTGGCCCAACAGGATGCCTGCCAAAATCAGCAATATCGCGCCGGTACCCATAACTATTTTTCTTTGATCCATTTTCACATTCCTCCTGTTTTCTTCACATCGTTTTAACCTGCTCATTTACAGAAAGTTTCAAAATATTTAACACACTAATTAGACGGTCAAAATGTAAAAAGGTTTTAACCAATTATAAGTTGCTGCACCAATACTTATCAAATCAGTCGGATAAAATTTGCAATTTCTGAAGCAGACTGATTATTTAAGAAATCGAGGTGCTATTTTTTAGATTTAACTTTTTTCTGACTTGGTTCTTTTTTTTGAAAAATGGTCGTACTCAACGAAACTTGCAGAGATAATCCGACCAGGCGCGAATTTTCCGATGGAAAACCGAATTCGGTTTTAGCAGGATAGCGGGGGTCATTCTCAGGTTCCATAGAAAAGATTTTCTCGATCGGTTGTCCTTTATCCAGATCGTGAAAATAACCCAGTTCCAAGCCCACTTTATTATTAAATCGTAATCCACCTAATGCCCCAACTCGCAGACTTTCCCGATCATTTATTCCCCGAGGAATATACATCGCCCGAAAACCAGTATAGAAGGCATTCCCGGGCTTTTTAGAAAAAGTTCTGATACTGTAATAGGTCATATCAATGCTGGAATTGGGTGTTAACGATAATCCAAAGTTGATCACGTCCCGGGAGTCACGACGCTGAAATACCGTATGTGAGTAATCAATCCCAGATCCACAGATCGGCAATCCTACCCGAAAACCAACATCACTCAACTCGCTAAGTCCCTTGCGGTAGACAAACACCGGCAGCACATTCTCAAAGGAGAACGTAATTGCTGTGAAGGATTCGCCCTTTTTGAGGGGAATTGGACTAATTGTCGGGTGCGCGGCACATCCGAAAAGAATCAATGAAACAATCAGGATAATAATTACTTTTTGCATGACACTTTTAGATTAACGAATACTTGGGAAATAGTAAAGTAATTTATTAGAGAGAATTTCCAAAATTCCAATAAAAATATGGATTGTCACCTGAAATGGAGATGCCTTTTTGAAATTCTGACAAACGGCTATTAATCAAAGGGGGCAGGTTTAACCTGCCCCCCTTGGTTCTTTTACTACCTTCACCCTATCGGATCAGAATCATCTTCCGTGTCTGGGAAAAACTACCGGCTTTTAAGGTATAGATATAAACACCACTACCAGCATTTTTACCATACTCATCCCGACTATCCCAGATCACTTTTTGATAGCCTGCAGGGTAATCGCTGGCTACCAACTCACGTACCAGTTGACCGGTAAGGTTGTAAATCTTCAGATTTACTTTACTGGCCTCTGGCAGAGCAAACTCGATCGTGGTTTCCGGATTAAACGGGTTCGGATAGTTTGGTTTCAGCGCAAACTCAGTTGGCAGTTCGGCTGCTTCAATTCCATTAACAGTACTCTTTGGTACGATTACCAGTTCAGCCTGACCAGATTCATTTAGCCCGAAATCGGTCGCGGTAACCGTATAGGTATAGTCATTGGTTCGCACAATCGCATCATCAACATATTCAGTATCAGTGGTATAATTCAGTTTTTCCAGTGAACCGACATTGACCTGGCGATAGACAGTATAATACTTGATCTTCTCACTGGTCACGGCTTCCCAACTCAAGGTTATCGCCTTGTCAGCAGGCGCTGCTGCAAGGCTCGCCGGGACTGCCGGAGGCAGATTGTCTTCTGACCAGCCCGCAAGGATATTGGAATTCCAGAAGGTCCAGCCATCCCAGCTGATGGCGCAAATCATGAATCCGGTCCAATAAATGTCAGTGCTAACTTTATCATATAGCGTCGGTACAACTACATTATATTGATCCATTTGTGAATTTACCGGTACAGTAGTAACGTAATCCCAATCATATTTAGTCTCGGGATTAGGCTCCGGACCAGTAAATCGCTGGATAGCCCGCCAGATTTGATACTCCTTCACCGCGCCTATCAGCCCTTCAGCCCGCTTCCAGGATATACGTACTTTTTTACCGTGATCTTCAGGCACATCCACAACTGAAGTAATCATCGGCCCAATGACATGAGAAAAAGGATAAAGTATTATCGGATCTTCGGGACGTTCGCTTGGCCAGTTAAAACCCCGCCATTCGGTATTGAAATCTCTCTTAGAATAGCTGACATTATAGGATCCAGCAGGCAATGCAACCTTGTATTGACCTTCTAAATTCGTATAGGCAAACCCAATGTAACTATCGGATTCCAAGTAAACGAACACTTTTCGCAATTTATTGCCGGATTCGTCAACTACATTTCCTTTCAGCGTATCCGCGATTGCACCAGCGGATTCCAGAGAAAAATTTATCGTGGTGTCAACCATGATATTTACTGAGAGTCGCTGCGCTAAGAAACCGTTGGCACCAACCTGAAAATCATAATTATCGGGTTTTACTTTCAATTCATAATAACCGGATGAGTCGGTGAAAAGGGTAAACGGCTCGTTATAGCTCCAGTTAAATGCCATTAGAATGGCGTTGGGAATCGGCACAGCCTGGGTATTCTTGATATGACCATTAACCGTAATATTGCCGACAATTGAACCCATCCAGAATTCCAGATAAACGGGATCACTGCCGACATTTATATCATAAATATCATACGGATCGTATCCCTCGGCATAGGCAGTAGCACCATACCAACCAAATGGTATCCGGCTGATGGAGAAGTAACCATTATTATTGGTATATACTTCATAGTAGTCCGGCCCATACATCTCAACTCGGGCATCCGGGATCCCATTGCCGTCTTTATCAAACACGTAACCCTCAATAAAACCGTTTTTAACCGGTGGATTGATATAATAATCTTTTGTCAAATTATTACCGGATAACACCATCAAAGGATCGATAAGGGAGGGTATCCATTCATCAGGCCAATATACTTCAATTTGCCAGGGATTACCGTTAGGTGGCGTACCACCCACAAGTGGAACTTCATAGTGTCCGTTCTCATCGGTAAATGCCCAGTAATCGAGGAAATTACCGGTCGAATCTTGGAGAAAAGCATGAATCTGGGCATTAAACAGGACAGTATTATCATTGGCGTTATACACAGTTCCACTCAGGGAAGCATCAGGCATTATGATAGTAAAATCCAGATCACTCTGAGGTGCGAGCAAATCACCATAGCCTCCGGGCATAACGATTGCATTTTCGTACCAGGCACCCAGCCAGTACTTGGTAGTCCAACTCCCGTATTCATCACTAACTTCTTGTCCCTGCAAAGCCGTAGAAACTCCCACATAGTAATCACCGTTCGCATCGGTCTCAGTATAGTTGTAATAACCATGGTCACCCATCCAGATATCCGCATGAACTTCCACCCCAGCCAAAGGTGTAGCATCGCTTAAGCTGGCATGTCCTTCAAATCCGGAGTCAAGATCATACAGGATAAAATTAACGGGATGATCGTCGCCCTGGAAAACTTCCAGATCCTGACCGTAATCAAGCATATATTGACCGTGGACAAAGTCCCCCTGGACATTTACCCACCACCAGCCAGGATTGACCTTAATCTCATAATAACCATTCTCGTCGGTGACCGTTTCGAGATGTTGAGATTCACCTTCGGCAAATACCGGAACGTCAGCTACACCTGTTCCACTTTCATCTTTGACATACCCAGATATGAGCTCACTGCCGATAGTCAACCTGAACCCTACACCGCGGACATCACCCCATACATCCAATTCATAATTAGGTGGATTTGGCAACATATCAGGATACAATTGCCAGGCATCTCCTGCGAAAACATAGTAGTACCCTCGATACATATCCGGAATCTCAATGCGATATTCACCATTTACATCGGTCTTGGTCAGAAAACCAATTAGTGGGTCTTCACCTTCAAAAGTCATTACCGCCACCACTATCACATTAGCAGCAGGAAAAGTCATGCCGGAGCCATCATCAATTATTACCGCACCCGATATGCTGGTATTCTCATCAGGTGCACCAATATTCATCACCCCGTAGTTGGTCGCCATGGAGTTTACCCAGGCTACATCCAAAAAGACAATGGCGTTCTGGATAGCCATGAGTGGTCCGGGACCATCGCCCAATTCGGAGGTATTCATCGTTGCCATAAAGATACCATCACCAGCCGGAGATTGGTCAAATTCGACACCATCCCATAACTTAACATCCACCATCTCTTTATCATCAATCATCAGTTCTGCCCCAGGAGTGTACACACCATCGCCATCGTCTACCAGAAAATTAACAATTGCCGTATCCGTACCGGTAACAACCACCAGGACAACTTCATCACCGACAACATAAGAAATTGTATCCGGGATTCCATCCGGACCAACAATCAGAGTGTCAACACCCATACCATCCGGCACCACGGATACAGTCTTTTGAAATGCTCCCGATTTGAAAAGCTCAACTGCCTTATGCTCTTTTACAGCAGAGCCGGTCCGCAGCGCACTAACCTTTTGAATTTGCCGAATTTCCCTCTCGTTGAATCGAGTCGGCACAATTTGCCTGGCAGCCAGTTTGGCATCCGATTTTTCATCGGTGGTGAACTTGGCTGTCATCTCACGACTCCATTGAACCCGTTTGATCGTCTGATTGGCATTCGCCGCCCAAACAAACGAAATAAGCAGAGTTAAAACCATACAAATTGACACAAACTTTTTCATCGTTTCCTCCTATTTTGTTTTACAGTAGGATAAATTTTTGGGGCTATTTTCATGAATTTACATCTCAATATACATTTTGTTCGTCAATTTTACAATACGATAACGATACTTCCTGTGTGAATTATTAACACTCTTTAGAATTTACTTGTTCATTTACACCAAAAAATGTATTCAATAAATAATCAATCGGCTGTGATGTTTAACACAATGAAAGCTATTAGATTCATAATCTGTGATCCGGGTTACAGAATTCAGTCGTAAAAATCACCTGCCCCTTATCATCAACGTTCCATTAAATTAACCCAAAGCCACATCCAGCAGCATCATTAAAGCAAATCCCAGCATTGCTCCCGTAGTGGCGACATCGCTGTTGGATTTCAGTTGGGATTCGGGAATCAGTTCCTCAACAACTACATAAATCATCGCTCCTGCAGCAAATGCCAGTGCATAGGGCAAAATCGGTTTCATAAAAATTACTGCAGCTGCACCGATGACACCAGCCATTGGCTCAACAATTCCTGATAGCTGGCCATACCAGAAGGATTTCAATCGTGAGAGTCCCTCCCGGCGAAGCGGCACCGAGACGGCAGAGCCCTCAGGCAAATTCTGAATCCCGATACCAATTGCCAACGCCACTGCACCGGCCAACGTAGCTGCAGGAAGATTGGCACCGAGGGCGCCGAAAGCCACGCCAACTGCCAAACCTTCAGGAAAATTATGCAACGTGATCGCTAGTACCAGTAGCACACTGCGTTGCCATTGGGTTTTAATACCCTCGGTTTGATCATCAGCAAGACCAGGGTGCAGATGAGGCAGCAGATAATCTACAATCCGCAGAAA
>CAZJIU010000027.1:0-25409 GCA_964546145.1 uncultured bacterium | reverse complement strand
TTAAATAGTAAATAATAGCTATTGTAATTGGTGTTTTTGGGGCATTAACAATCAGATGTATTAGCTAACTAAGGTATCCGCATGTTAAAAAAATTTTTTAGCGTTGTTCTATTATTGTTTTTCGGAATCGGTAATTGGAATCTGCTGGCTCAGCAGGTCGCCTTCCCCGGAGCCGAAGGCAGTGGTCGTTTTACCAAAGGCGGGCGCGGCGGCGAGGTCTACGAGGTGACCGCGCTGGCTAATAGCGGCGCCGGTTCAATCGTAGATGCCCTCAGTCAGGGAAATCGGACGATTGTCTTTCGGGTTTCCGGGACCATTGAGCTGGGCGATGTTATTCTTCAACCCAAAGCCAATATTACCATCGCCGGGCAGACTGCCCCGGGTGACGGTATTTGTATTAAAGGACGATTTCATATTAAATATTCGGATATAATCATCCGTTACCTGCGGGTGCGGGTGGATGCGGGAGCAGCCAATTCCAGCGGCGATGCCGTTGATATTGACAAGGGTACCAATATTATGATTGACCATGTCAGTGCCTCGTATGCCCGCGACGAAGGAATTTCCTGCCAGGAGACATCGGATAGTGTTACGGTTCAATGGTGTATCATCAGCGAGGCTCTAACCTTCGAGAATCACAGCTATGGCTCGCTCATCCGGGGCGATTTCGGCGATCAGAAGACCTATCATCACAATCTCTATGCCCATGACAATGGTCGTCTGCCAAGACCAGGAAATTATACTGATTATCCAGCCGACACCCGGGGACTTTTTTTCGATTTTCGGAATAATGTAGTATACAACTGGAAGGGTTCAGCTCCGGGATACAATGCCGATACCGCTTCGGTCAGCAATTATAATTTCGTCGGAAATGTCTATATCCCCGGAGACGAGTCGAGTGTTTCGAATAGAGCTTTTAAAGAAGATGCCTACCGGGCTAATGCCTATTTCGCGGACAACATGTATAATGGTGCTGTGCCGACCGACCAATGGAGTCTGATTACCTGGGGCAATAAATTTTATGTGGGCGGCACGGATCGTCTCACCGACTATAAAGTGCGTTCGCAAGAAATAATTATGGAGCCGGTCACAACCACCTCGCCCGAACAGGCTTACACTGCCGTGCTGGCTACGGCTGGTTGCAGTTATCCGAAGCGGGATACGATTGACAGGCGTATTATTAACGATGTGATCAATCAGACCGGCCACTCGATTGACAGTACCAGTCATCAACCCGAGGGTGGCTGGCCTCTATTAAGCAGCCTGCCGGCGCCAACCGATACTGACCATGATGGGATGCCCGATGACTGGGAGCTTGCTAACAGCTTGAATCCCGAGGATGCCGCGGACCGCAACCTTATTGCCGAAAATGGCTACACTATGCTGGAAAACTATTTGAACGGGTTGGTTGAACAAGGTCCGCAGCGGGTCACTCCAGAGCCGGTTGTGGCGGGTGATTTTCTGCTGCGGCATAATTATCCCAATCCCTTCAATGCAGCGACCACAATTCAATTTTCGTTATTCAAAGCAGGGATCGCCGAAATCAGGATTTATGACCTTACCGGTCGGATCGTGAGAACTTATCCGCGGCAGCGTCTGGCGGCCGGGGAATATAGACTAATGTGGCTGGGAGATAACGATGCCGGTAAACCAGTTGCTTCCGGGATCTATTTCTGTACAATGCAATTTGATGGCAGTCGTCAATTATTGAAAATGCAGGTACTGCGTTGAGACAATGTTTTGTAACTCAGATAATGGAAGATTTGAGGAGTAACCATGCCTCATAATAAATCAATAATTTGTTTTGTTACGGCTCTGATCATTATCTGGAGCTTGACGACTGGTTTATGGGGACAGACCCGCAGTCGGATCAGCGGCATCGTTCACGACAGCGAGACGGGAGCCCCATTAGTCGGAGTCAATATTATCATTGTAGATACCGACCTGGGCGCAGCCTCGGATGTCAATGGCAATTATATTATCATCAATGTACCGGTGGGAACCTATAGCATCCGGGCTTCCATGATCGGTTATGAGGCGCAGGTCTTGACCGGGGTATTGGTCTCCGCGGATCGCATCACGCGCCTCGATTTTACTTTACGCCCGACTGTTATCCAAGGACAGGAGGTCATCGTTACCGCGCCGCGGGATGAATTGCACAAGGAGGTATCCAATACCCAATTGGTTGTAGATGCTGTCCAGCTCACTGATGCCACCGGTATTCGCGAAATCAATGCTTTTCTGACTAAACTGCCTGGTGTTGGTGAGAGTAACGGTTACCTGACGATTAGAGGTGGTTCAGCCGATCAGACCGGGGTGATGGTCAACGGTTTATCTTATGTCAATGCGGCTACCGGTAATGCCGAGAGCAGCATCCCGCTTAGTGCCATTGAGCAGGTTTCGCTCCTGTCGGGCGGCTATAATGCCGAATACGGGAATTTCCGCTCCGGTCTAATCAACATCACGACCAAGACCGGGAGTGGAAAAGGCTATCACGGCACTTTCACTTATGCCCGGGACAACCCACATATGCGCCGCTTTGGCGATTCATTTTACGATGCCGATGGCGCCGCTCTGCAGTCCTATCTGGATCCGGCAGTGGCTTTTGTCGGTACCGAGGAAGCTTGGAAGGACGAGCCTTATTTACGTGAGCAGCATCCTCTTTTTGCAGGTTGGAATATAGCCGCCCAAAATTACAATATCGGTAAAACCGAAGATCAATGGGCAACCCCCTTCGATTACTATTTATTAGGCTGCTGGATGTTTATGGCTGTTCCGGACTATGATGGTCTGGCAAATCTCTCGGACTCGCTGAAACAGGTCATTGGCTACCGGGAAGTTTCCAAAGAGCAGAAAAAGCTCTTTGCCCAGCACCATAATCAGGAGCAGTCTTCCGACTGGAATTTCGACGGTGGTTTTGGCGGACCGGTACCTTTTATTGGACATGCTCTGGGCAACGCGACTTTCTACCTTTCGCACAACTCCAAGGAGAGTCACTATATCATGCCGGTCTCACGTTCCAGCGATGAGAACAATACTACTCTGTTGACAATTAAAAGTCATCCCGCGAAGAAAATAACCCTGACCTGGAATAGCTTTTATAAGTACGAAATCGGTGTCAGTCCGATCCGGCCGGCTTCCGGTGACTATCCGGATGCCAGTCGCCAGGGCGGTTTTATGCCGATTGATAATATCAAGTATATTCATAAAAATCCCGAGTATTGGTATGACCCGCCTTTCTTTCCGATTCTGCAACAGAGAACGTTAATGAACGGGCTGGCGATTAATCAGGTTCTCAGTAAATCCACTTATTGGGAGTTAAGCCTCAGCGCAGTTCAGATTAAAGATCATTCGCCAACCGGTAATACCCGTGATTTAACGGCGATTACCTATTTCGGACCTTTTGTGGTTAACGAATTGCCTTATGGAAAATTTCTGGATGGCACCAATCGTGTTACCGGGATATTTGATGGCGATACGCTCAGTTATAAATATCCTAATTATGATGCCCTGCCGGGAATCGCCTATCGCTTTCGGCGCAAGGAGGGTGACCTGTATGATAATGTGCGTGTCGGTCAGTACCGGGCTAAGTTCGATCTCTCTTCCCAAATCGGTCTTCACAACTTTGTCAAGGCTGGTTTCGAATACAACGATTTCGATTTAAATCACAAGCTCTGGATGATGTGGAACGAAAACGCTTATAACGTCTATGAGTTCAATTATCATCGGACTCCCAGCCAGACCGGTGTCTATCTCCAGGACCAGCTCAATTACGAATCTATCGTCGCCAATATCGGTTTGCGGTTTGATTATTATTACGGCGGCGGGGGCAAATGGCCAACCGGCGATCCGTTTGCCGAAGAAGTCTTTACACCCCAGAGCTACGCGGCTGATTCCGTGCTTTTTAATTACCTGGAACAGGGCAAGTCCTATATCTGGGATACCTGGGTGAGATATGATTCTTTGCATCCGGGATTCCTGCAGCCGATTAAAAACCATTATGCCCTCAGCCCGCGCATTGGCATTTCATTCCCGGTGACGGAAAACGCCAAGTTCTATTTCAATTATGGTCATTTCCGCTCGAATCCGCCCTATTATTCGATGTACCTGTATCGTTATCGTTATACGAAAAATGGTTTGTATGATATGTCCAATCCCAATCTGGAACCGCCCCGCACGATTTCCTATGAACTTGGTTTGGCGACGACCCTCTTGCGGCGGAGTATCCTGAAGTTATCCTGGTATTCTAAGGATGTCACCGGGCAGCACGGTGATGTCACCTATCAAAATGCCAGCGGCAGCATCAATTATGATACCTGGGCGAATAATGAATATCAGGATATTCAGGGCATTGAAGTTAATCTCTCTAAAAATGACAACGGCTGGCTGACCGGTTGGATTAATTATAATTACATGATGAAGAAGACCGGCTTGACCGGACGGGAGCTTTATAAAGATATCCCTATCAGTAATGAAGATGCTTATTATGCTGATGAAGAGACGCGCTCGCTGCCCTTGCCGAAAGTTAATACCAACCTGACTCTCCGGACACCTAACAAATTGAGCAAGGTCAGCTTCTCCGATTATCTATTGACAGGCTGGACATTCACCATTTTCGGAGAATGGCAAGCCGGCGAATATTTTACCTGGAATCCCCTGAACGAGCTGCATGTCAATGACAATATGCGCTGGCCTGATTACTATATGGTTGATCTGAAAATAGACAAGAAAGTCGAATTCCTGGGAACGACAGCCTCTTTCTATATTGATGTCAGTAACCTTTTCAATTTTAAAGTCAGCCTGATGGCCGACGGATATTGTTTCGAGAGAGAAAGTGGCGACATGGAAGAATGGAGTGATTTCACTAAGTATCTGGCGTCACTCCACCTGCCGATGTATAAGTCAGCTAAATATGATGATCTGCGCGCTGCCAACAAAGGTTTATACATAGCCGGAAATGACAAGGTTGGCGATCTCCGCTCGGAAGAGAAGCCTTATATCAACGATCCCAAATATTATTTTTGGTTATATGAACAACCGCGTGATATCTGGTTTGGAGTACGGTTCAATTTTTAGCAACCAATTTTATAGGAGTAACCGGCTTGAAAAGGCAAATCAATACAAATAATCAGCATGGATTCGCACCTATATTTTTCATTGGATTACTATTAATGATTTTAATGACTACCCGGATTGGATGGACTCAAACTCAGCCGGAATTGGTTACAGCAATGATCAACATGGGACATGTATGGTGCGGCGTCAAGGCGAACGGTGATAAAGGCAGTTTTAATCCCGGTACTTTTTTCCCGAATGACTATGACATCGTTTTCAACCGCGGGCAGGAGTGGGATGCCTGGGCGGGTGCCGGCTTTAGTCTGGCTACGACTAACTGGTACGATCCGCTTGACTCCTTACATAGCGTGGCGATTTATGGCCCCAGGAATGACTTTCAGGATGTTGGTCAGGTCGTTGCGGGATTAACTAACTACGTCCGCTATAATTACCCGGATCAGACCATTGATTTTACGGCAGTTAATCTGCCCATGTTCGGCACTTACGATCCGGGTCGATTTGGGGTCGAAACCTATGATCAAATTGTGGAGGTCACCACTTATAATATTCTGGGCGTAAATGTTCACCGTAAAATCCTCGCCTGGAGCCAGAATTTCAACGATGATTACCTTATCACGGATGTGGAGTTCAGCAACGTTAGTGGCGACACTCTTACCGATTTTTACATCAATATGCAATTTAATGGAGCCAACACCTTCCGCTCCTATGCGTCTAATCCCGTTCCCTCTTCCAGTGAAGCCTTTGATCCAGCCATGACCTGGCAGCATTATTACGGCGGACGGGTCGGTGATTCGTTGCGGGTTTTCTATGAGTATAGCGCCGATGATCCCGAAATAGCCGGAGATAATATGGGAGCTCCAGCCATATCTCAGGGAGGACGTTTGGTGGGCGCCAAATTCTGTTGGTATTCGATCCTGCATGCCTCAGGTGAGCCGTATGTTGATCCGACCGATGATCGGGATGATTTCGTCCAACCCCGCATAACCTATATTGGTACGGCAACCAAAATTCCTTATAATGATTCCAGTGATGAATTTGGGGACAAAAATTTTTGGGCGATCCGCGGCGCCTATTCGCGATACTGGCCGATGAGCGGTGACACAATTCCCGGCAGCTATCATGGTGGTAATAGTGATGAGACGGGCAATCCGGATTATTCTAATTATCCGGCGGGCACGAAAAGCAGTACCAATTCAAAAATGTTCAGCAGCTTTGGCCCCTATTATTTGCTCCCCGGGCAGAAAATCCATATCGTCTACGCCAGCGGCTATTCCGGGCTTGACCCGCAGATAGCCTCGCTAGTGGGGAAAAAATGGCTGAATGGCACCCTGGCAGATCCGCCCAACTTACCTGATTCGCACACTGGTTATTTGCCAGGCAATTTTGCCTTTCCGGTTGATGCTACGGAGATGGATTTGCGTAAAGATCGCTGGCTCAGCACCGGCATAGATTCGGTAATGAAAAGTGCCCGGCGTGCCAAATGGAATTATGACGTTGGCTATCAAATTCCGCAAGCGCCGCCGCCACCTTCCTATATTGAAGTTACCGCCTGGGGTACCGGGGTCGAGATCAAATGGACCGATCTGGAAGCTGAAGTTTTGCCAAATTTTGAGGGCTACCGCATCATGCGTCGTCTAAGTGCCGCGGACACGGTCTTCTATCAGGTCATTTATGATTCGGGGTCGGAAGATAAAGCCGACCAACATCTTTTTAATGACCGCACCGGGATTTATGGCGCCCTATATTACTATTACATTCAGGCGAAATCCCGCATCGCTCCGGATGATCCGCTGGCTGATCCTACCAGCCGCGGAAAAATCAGCTATAGTTCTCGTGTCTTGGTGCCCAATATTTATTCGATAAAACCGGTTGCCTTGAAGCAGGACGATCTGACAAAAATCCGGATTGTGCCGAATCCTTACAATATCAACGATCCGCTTCTTTCGGCTCAGGGTTGGGATAAGAGTAAATTGCGCGGGATCGTTTTCTATAATTTACCAGCCAAAATCGCCATTAAAATTTACACCGAAAATGGCGACCTGGTGCAAGTGATAAAGCATGACAGCCCGGTAGGTGCCGGGTCCGAATATTGGGATATGCTTACCCACAGTCAGCAAGTGATAAACAGCGGTGTCTATTTGGCTTTCTTTCAAAAACCGAATGGCGAGACCGCCTGTCAAAAATTTTTGGTAATCAGGTAAAAGCAGGGAGATAGAATGTTGAAAAGACCAATTTATTTTATTCTTTCCGGCTTCCTGGTTATGACTCTTGTGTTTCCTGTTCACGCCCAGATAGGGCTGAAAAAAGTCGCCCAGAGTACGATGAATTTTCTGCTGGTTAGCGTCTCTCCCCATGCCAGCGCTCTGGGTGAAGCTTATTGTGCTCTGGGTACCGGCGCGGAAAGTATTTTTTTCAATCCGGCGGGGATTTCGGAAGTATCGAGCCGTTTTGAGTTACAGATGTACAACACGGGCTGGATCGCCGATATTAATTATCTCGGCGGTAGTTTTGTCTGGAATCTTAAGAATTATGGTGCCCTGGGTTTAAGTCTGATTTCGGTAGACTATGGCACAATTCATGGCACGGGTCTTTTATCAGCCTCGGAGAGGGATCTGTATCCATTGGGCTATAAAGATCTCGGACCGGTGAAGAATGTTGGTGCTTATTCCTGCGGAATAACCTACGGACGTTCCATTAGCACGCAGTTTTTAATCGGCGGTGACATGAAATTGGTCGGTCAGAACCTTGGTCAAAGTCAGCTTGCTGATGGCTTGAAAAATAACAATGCCGTCAAACTGGCTTTTGATGCCGGAGTCAAATATCGAACCGGTTTCCGCAGTTTCCGCTTCGGTATGTCAATCCGCAATTTCTCCTCGAATATCAAACGCGAGGAAGTGTACGAGCAGCTGCCGTTACTGTTCACCATGGGCATAGCGGCAGATTTGTTACAGGTATTGATGCCCGATAAAAACGGTAATAATGCCCTTACGTTGGCAATTGATTTTCTGCATCCTAATAACTACTCCGAGCGGGTGAATTTGGGCATTGAATACAAGCTTTTCGACAAGGTTGCACTCCGCGGTGGCTACCAGACCAACCAGGATGTGGCGTCATGGTCTGTTGGTCTCGGCGTGAATGCGCCCATCGGTCGCCATCTGGTAATATTCGATTATTCATATTCCAGTTTTGAAATATTCGACAATGTCAGTCGCCTTGCCATCGGGTTTGCTTTTTAAGACGCAATTATGTCAATCCATTGAAAATGGCAGGTATTATCAACAAGAGTAAAAAATATCGAAAGCCCGGGTCGGGGATTGCCAATCCGGTTCGGTGGACAGTTGCACTCTTGCTCGTGATAACGATGTCCGATCGGCTTTTCTGTTTACCAATCCCACCGCCTAAAACTGCCGATAGCGACTCCAATTATCGCGAATGGGCGGTTAAAACAGCCGAATCCTGCATTAAACGCAATCCCGATTTCCGCCTTACCTATGAGTCGGATCGGACTCGGGTAAAATGGAATTACGAACAGGGTTTAATGCTCAATGCCCTGGATGCCTTATGGCTGCAAACCGGCGATCGGCGCTATTACGATTTTATCATTAAAAATATTGATCAGTTCGTTGGCAATGACGGAACGATCCGGACTTATAAACAGAGCAACTATCAGCTGGATGATATCGGACCGGGTCGAACACTGCTGAGACTTTATCGTCAAACCGGTGATGAGAAGTATAAAGAAGCTGCGGATCTGCTGCGACAGCAGCTGGCAAATCAGCCGCGAACTTCGGAAGGCGGATTTTGGCACAAGCAGATCTATCCCTGGCAGATGTGGCTGGATGGCTTGTATATGGCGGAACCTTTTTATGCCGAATACGAAAAGGAATTTGCCGATCAGCCCGGTTACGCCGATATCATTAACCAATTCAAATTGATTTATTCCGAAACATACAATCCCGCAACCGGCTTGCTGTATCACGGTTGGGATGAAAAACGCCAGCAAATTTGGGCCGATCCCACAACCGGTTTGTCACGGCATTTCTGGGGCCGCGGCATCGGCTGGTATATGATGGCGCTGGTAGATGTGCTGGAGATTATTCCACAGGACACACCTGATCGAGAGCTGTTATTGCAGCAGCTCAACGACCTTGCAAAGGCGATTGCGCAGGTCCGCGATGCCGATTCCCAAGTCTGGTATCAGGTTCTGAACCTGAAGGACCGGGAAGGCAACTATCGGGAATCTTCGGCATCAGCCATGTTTATCTACAGTTTTGCCAAAGGTGTCAATCGCGGTTATCTGCCGGTGGAATATCAAAAGTTGGCAGAAGAGTCCTTCCAGGGATTTATAAATGAATTTGTGGTGGTGAATGATTCCGGGATGGTTGATGTGCGGCATGCCTGCTCCGGTGCCGGTCTGGGTGGTAAGCAGCGGCGTGACGGCAGCTTTGAATATTACCTCAGCGAACCGCAGCGGACGAATGATTTTAAGGCTATCGGACCGTTCATTATGGCAGCGATAGAACTGGATAAATGCCGGAGGAGCAATAAATGAAACTTTCCCGATTCTATATTACTCCGTTGCTTTTAGTAACTATTCTTCCCTTTTCCAGTGTGAAGCAGCCCGTCATCCACCTGATTGGTGATTCCACCATGGCGGACAAGCCACTGGATGACAATCCCGAGCGCGGCTGGGGACAGTTGTTCCCGCTGTACTTCACCCAGGAGATTCAGGTCATTAATTATGCCCGCAACGGTCGCAGTACCAAAAGTTTTATTGACCAGGGGCTGTGGAATGAAGTGTATAATAATCTGAAACCCGGCGATTACCTTTTCATTCAATTCGGGCACAACGATGCCAAGAAGTCCGATACCACGCGCTATGCCGAAGCCCATACGGCTTATCGGGACAACCTCATCCGGTTTATCACCGAAGCCCGGGCAAAGGGTGCCAATCCGGTGCTGATTACGCCGGTTAATCGCCGCAAGTTCTCCCAAGCTGGCGAGTTCATTGACCAGCATGGAGATTACCCGGGTGTTGTCCGGGAGGTGGCTGCGGAATACGATGTGCCGCTGATTGATCTCCACGCCCGCAGCTTGCAATATTTTTCGGAACTCGGGCCGGAAAAATCAGAAAAGCTATTCCTGCACGCCCCGGCGGGTGTATATAAACAATGTCCCGCAGGAAGATCCGACAACACCCATTTCAATCGTTACGGCGCCATCCGGATCTGCGAACTGGTTATCGAGGAAATGAAAGCCATTGATCTGCCGGTGGTGCAGTATCTCAAAGAAGGACCGGAATTGTCGGAAATCGGCGTTGGGAAAGTCGTGGGTCTGGATTATTATTACAATCATGAATTCAAAAACGGCTGCCAGTACCATTACATCTGGGAGGATCGGGAGAACTCCGGCTTTTACGAATTGGGTAATTTATTTGAAAATACCGGCGCATTCATCTCCGAAGTAACCGGAGAGCCGACGCCGGAAGAGTTAGCCCGGCTGAGCATTTACATCATCGTTGATCCCGATACGCCGAGGGAGACGGAAAAGCCGAATTACATTTCAAAAGAGGCGATCGCAACCATTACCGATTGGGTGCGTTCCGGTGGCGTGCTGGTTCTGCTCGGCAATGACGCCGGCAACGCCGAATTCGAACATTTTAACCAATTGGCAGAGCAATTCGGTATTCAATTTAATGCGGTCAGCCTGAACCGGGTCGAGAACAATAATTATGACATGGCTAAATTCGACAATTTGCCGGATCACCCGCTTTTCAAAAATCTTCATAAAATTTATATGAAGGAAATCGCAACGCTGAACTTGTCAGGCGCAGCTGAGCCGATCTTGACATCAGATGGGAATATCATTATTGCCCGGTCGAAATACGGTCAGGGAATGGTGCTGGCTGTCGGCGATCCCTGGCTTTATAACGAGTACATTGACAACCGCAAACTGCCAGCCGATTTTGAAAATTTTAAAGCGGCACAAAACTTCTGTGGCTGGCTACTAAGCCGGGCGAAACGCGTCCGATGATGAAATTATGTTTTATATATAAACTCAATTTTTAAACTGGAGGAATGTATGAAAAAGAGGATTTTAACGGAACTAATGCTGGTAGTCTGCATACTCGTCGCTGCCACCGTGCATGCCGAAACCCCAGCCTTCGTGAATTGGAAATGTGCCTCACCTGACAGCCAAAGAGTTTCCGCCACGGCGGGCAATCTTTTGGGACTGCCTCAGATCGGCGCTCCAAACTTTGTCGTCCGGGATTATAATAATGGACCGGGACCTGACCAACGCTGGTGGCCTTATGCCGACGGAGCCGCATTGTCTTGGGGGGCAGAAAGCCTCCAGGTTGATACCCGCTGGGTGCAATTTGCGGCGTATCCCAAGGAGAATATTATTTTTCACGCCGACAGTTTTACCTGTTTTATTGGTGCCAAAGGAACCGGTGAATTGCGAGCCAATGTGTGGTATGCTACCGACACCAGCTTTGCTGACGCAATTCAATTGAACGACACCACTATGGAACTTGCCAAGGATGATCATATTTTCTATAATTTCGCCCTTGATACCAGCATCACCTCCGCCGATACCTTTTTCGTTCGCGTCTATCCCTGGTACCAGGGTCCGGCTTCAACATCCAAATATCTTTACTTGCTCGATGCTACTATCTGGGGCACTACCGAAGGAGAATTTGTCGCCAGTCCGCCAACCGTAACTACGGCGCCGGTAACCAGTATTTCGACTACCTTTGCCGTTGCTGGCGGCACCGTTACAGATGACGGCGGTGCACCGGTGACCGCCCGCGGTGTTTGCTGGAATATGGCTGGCACGCCGGATACCTCCGATACTAATACCGAAGATGGCGTAAGCGGTGGTGCCTTTGTCAGTTACCTCACGGGGCTGGAGGCTGGCACAACTTATTATCTCCGGGCTTACGCGGTGAATAGCGCCGGCGTGGCTTACGGTGAGGAGCTCTCTTTCGAGACGCTGGATTCGCTGGCGGTGCCGACTGTCGTGACAGCCGAGGTGACTGATATATTGGTCAAGACCGCGACCTGCGGTGGCAATGTAACTACCTGGGGCGGCGATACGGTGCGCGTCCGCGGTGTATGTTGGAACACGACTGGCAATCCCACCATTGCCGACAATAAAACTGAGAACGGTTCCGGGCTAGGTTCCTTCCAGAGCATTCTTTATCCCCTCCTTGAAAACACAACTTATTACGTGCGGGCTTATGCCACGAATAATACGGGTACCGGCTACGGTGAAATAGATACCTTTGCGACCCAGACTCCCGCACCGGAAGTCCTGAAAATCGTCGCGGCGGACGGAAGCGGCGACTACCTTACCGTGCAGGCGGCTTTCGATGATGTTCCCGATTATTATACCGGATCGTACATCATTTATATCAAAAAGGGTGTCTACTATGAAAAATTGCTGTTAGACCGCTATAAGATGAATGTCATTCTGGTTGGTGAAGACCGCGACAGCACTATTCTGACTTACGACGATTATGCCGGTAAAGCTGGTGGAACGTCAATGAGCTATAGCGTCGCGATTGATGCCGATGATTTTGTAGCCATGAACATTACCTTCCGGAATACGGTCAAAAATGACGGTACCTTCAGCGATCAGCAAGCCGTAGCCCTGCGAGTCGACGGCGACCGCCAGGCTTATTACAATTGCAACCTGCTTGGCTATCAGGATACCTATTATACCTGGGGCGCCTGGGGTAATCGCGTCACCGGTCGGGTTTATATGCATAAATGCTACATCGAGGGTTCGGTGGATTTCATTTTCGGGCGCGATATTGCAGTTTTTGATTCGTGCGAACTTCACGTTAACCGCAATGCCGGCACTATAACTGCCGCGAGTACTGAAGCAGATACAAAGTTCGGCTATGTGTTTAGAGACTGTAGCATTACTGCTGACTCGATCGGATTCAACGAACTGCCGATTACCAACATCTATCTTGGTCGTCCCTGGGCGGCGGCTCCCCGCACCGTTTTTATGCGCAGTGAGGAACCTGAAATACTGAATCCGGGTGGCTGGCTGGAATGGAATGTTACTCCCGCACTTTATGCTGAATATCAGTGTATCGGTCCGGGTGCGAATGCTTCGAGCCGGTTAACCATTGCCCGCCAGTTGACCGATGAAGAGGCTCTGGAATATACTCTGGAAAACATCTTTGCCAGGACCTCCAGTCCCAATCTTGCTTATGAATGGATGCCGACTAAGCCGGATGTCCACCTTCCATGGGTATCAATTGCGCCCGCGGTTCAGGTTCCAGCTTCTTTTTCTCTGGCCCAAAACTATCCGAATCCGTTCAACCCAACAACCACCATTAACTATGGGCTTGCCAAATCGTGCAAAGTGAATCTGTCGGTCTACAACCTGCTGGGGAAAAAGGTCCTGACAATCGTTAATTCCTATCAGCCAGCCGGTTATTATGCGGTGACGCTGAACGGTCAGCAATTAGCCAGCGGGATGTATTTCTACCGGATCGAGACAGAGCATTTCCGGCAGACCCACAAGATGCTGCTGTTGAAATGACGGCATTAACTTGCAACCTTTTGTTGAAGTGATTTGATGAGCCGATTTGAATCCCAGCGCCAACTCAGAATCAAACAGTTAATACACTGCCGAATGTACGATTTGGTTGGCGCCCGGACAAATCGGGTTCGGATCGCGTCATTTATTTTCGTTATCTTGATTGGTTCTTTCGCCGGTAAACTGGCAGCCCAAACTGGCGCCACCAGTACCTGGTCGTTGACCGCCAATCAGAATGCCATAGTCTCCGGTAATCTTATCGCAACCCCGCAGACTCTCAGCAATATGCAAATCTACTACAAGGATGGAGTGCAACGCAGTAGTATAAGTGATACCACTGCAGGGCACTGGCCCGCTGAAACCACAGAAAACAGTGCCCGCTATATGCAGTTTGCCGTCACTCCAGAAGAAGGCTATTTATTTTCGTTGACTTCCGTCACAATGTACCTGTATGTTAATGCAGGCGGTAATATGCGGGCAAACGTGTATTATTCGACTGATCCGCTTTTTGTAACAAAGACGCAAGTCGGTTCGACATTTATCTTGAGTTCGACGGCACCACCTACGCCGAATATCACGGCAATATTCAATCATGAAGTCAGTTACGGCGACACCTTCTATGTGCGTGTTTATCCGTGGTACACTACTGCGACGACCGGCAAATACGTCATCACCAATTCAGTCGTAATATCAGGAACAACGATGCCGTCTACCTGCATTCTAATCTCGCTGTTATCGCTGCGCGGATTTGTACAGGAAGACGCCGCCATTCCCAGTGATTCACAAAACTATTATCTGAGCGGCATGAATCTAACCGACACCGTCAAGGTTTACTCTCCACCTAACTTCGAGATTTCAGCCGACAGCGGCTCTAACTGGATTACCAACGGCGATTCACTGCGCCTGCCGGTTTCCGAGGGTAATATTGTCGGTCAGCCGCTTGCCATTGCCGTACGCCTTAAAGCCAGCTCACCCGGCGAGTACAACGGAACGATTGAACACCGAAGTACCGGGGCAGCCAGTACTCTCTTAAATGTCTCCGGCGTTTTCCTGGCAAACGAGCCAACAATTGCATCCGGGGTAGTCGTTGATTCGGTGACCGGCAAAACCGCCGATCTTGCATTTAGCGGCGGCAATGGTGCCCGACGTACCGTAGCTATCCGTGCCGGAACTGAGATCTTATGGTTGCCGGAGGATGGGCAGACGGTCGGTACTGTTTCAACGAATTTTATGGAAGGTGTCGGTAAATTTGACGGAACCAAAATAGTCTACGATGGGGAAGGTTCATCGGTAACCATCACCGGACTGACCAGCAATACGACTTACACAGTTGCGGTTTTCGAATACAATATCGCCACCGGCAACACCCAAAATTATCTCACCTCGCAATCCGGCTCGGTGACATTCGCCACGGCAATTGTGCCCGAGCTCGGTGTTTCGCCAACAGCGCTGAATTTCGGGAGTGTACTTGTTTCTCATAAAATGGTCAAGAGCTATGCACTGACCGGTCATCACCTGATCGAAAATAACCTGATTAATGTCACCGCGGCACCAGGATTTGATTTATCGTTATCGCCGGATACCGGATTCGTGTCTTTACTGCAAGTCGCTTACAATTCTTCCACTTTTGATACCACTATTTATGTACGTTTTACACCCACCGAATCAGGCATCTATTCCGGTATTATTACCAATACGGAAGGCAGTGATACTGTTGATCTTGCGGTTACTGGCAGAGGCGTTTATACCTTGGTGCAAACCACCGCGCCGGTCGGTTTCGCAACCCTCGACGGCGGCACCACCGGCGGGATGGGCGGCGACAGCGTCGTGGTCACCACTGCCGAGCAGTTGTTCGACTTGATGCATGCTCGTGAAAATAAAAGTACGACACCTCTCGTTGTCTATATTTCCGGCACGATCAGTGGCTACTCCACGAAAATTTCCGTCAAGCGTACCGCTAATATATCCGTAATCGGGCTGGGCTCTGACGCCGGGCTAAACGGCTTCGGCATGAAAATTGTCGAATGCAGTAACATTATCGTGCGGAACCTTACTTTTGCTGATTGCCACGTTGACGAAGAAGACGCACTTGGGATCGAAGAAAGCCGGAATGTCTGGATTGACCATTGCACCTTTACCGACAGTCCCGCCAACGATCCGTCCGGTAATAATCACGACGGCTTGCTCGATATAAAAAATGGTTCCCGGAATGTTACCGTCTCGTATAACCATTTTACCAATCATCGCCAAACCTGTTTACTTGGTCATACTGAAGATCAGATGTCCGATACTATAATGACGGTGACATACTATCGTAACTGGTTTGATGGTACCTATTCACGTCATCCGCGAATCCGGTTTGCCAAAGTCCATATTGTGAATAACCTGTATACCAACATCGGCAGTTACGGCGTCGGAGTGACCTGTGATGCCCAGGTGTTGGTCGAGGCAAATCACTTTGAAAATGTACCCGTGCCGGTTTTGATATCGCAGATCAATGATCCCGGAGAAACCCTCAGCGGCGATCCGGCTGGATCCATCAAGGCTGTTGATAATTTTACTGCCAACTCTGGAACTATCGTCGAAAATCTCGCTGGTTACTATTTTGATCCGAACAATTACTACAGTTACGACATGGTACCGGCAAGTATGGTGAAAACTCTGGTCATGGAGAACGCCGGTGCCGGCATGCTCGATACCACAGCCCGGCTGGCGCAAAAATTGGATATTGTATTCCCGGCGGATTTTTTATTGATGCAGAATTTTCCCAATCCCTTCAATCCGACGACATTAATTAATTTTGAACTACCAACGGGAGGTTTGGTAAAATTGACAATTTTCGACCTGTTGGGTAAAGAGGTGAGACAAGTGCTCAATGAATATCGAGCCGCCGGATTTCATTCGGTAATGCTCGATGCAAAGGATTTACCCAGTGGTACTTATATCTATCGGCTCCAGGTTGGGAATTTTTGCTCGACCCGGAAAATGATCCTGTTGAAATAAATCATTGACTTATGATAAGACGATCTTGTTACAGTGGTTTGTTTGTCGTGCTGGCTGCTTCCGGCTTTTTACTGCTTTTCGATTTACAGCTGGCGAATGCCCAATCCAAAGCTTTGATCATAGTTGACCAGAACGGCAAAGGCGACTATCGAACGCTGAGCGAGGCAATTGCCGCCCTGCCGATGTTCAATTATCAGCGCATTACAATTTTCATCAGAAACGGGGTTTACGAAGAGAAAATTCGCTTTGACCAGGATTATGTTACTTTAAAGGGTGAAGATCGAGATCAGACCGTTATCCAGTATTGCCAGTTACGCGAGGATTGGATCAAGAATAAAGATTCTATCGGACCGGCGGTAATCAATATTCACGCTGATGATATTGTCCTGGAAAATTTGACAATCAAAAATACTCAGCCGGAAATTGGTCCGCACGCTTTTGCCATCTATGGAACCGGCACCCGGACGATTATCAAATCCTGTAAGGTCATCAGTAAAGGCGGCGATACGGTCGCACTCTGGGATTATAAAACCGGGATGTACTATCATGCCGATTGTTACTTCGAGGGTGCAGTTGATTTTGTCTGCCCGCGCGGTTGGTGCTATATCAAGAATTCAGAGTTTTTTGAGGTTAAAAAGAGTGCTGCACTCTGGCACGCCGGCGGCTTCGATCCCGATCAGAAATTCGTTCTGGCAAATTGCCGGTTTGATGGTATCAAGGATTTTCAGCTGGGGCGGCATCATTATGAAGCTCAATTTTTTCTGCTGGATTGCCGGTTTGGCGCGAACCTTGCCGATCAGCCAATTTACCGGGTGGTCTATGCAGATTCCACGCGTAACCGTCCGTTCAATTGGGGAGAGAGAACCTATTTCTATAATTGTCACCGCACAGGTGGCGATTATGACTGGTTCAAAGATAATCTCGCCGCAGCGCAAAATTTGCTCCGGTCGGAACAAATCACTGCCAGGTGGACATTTGCCGGGAAATGGGATCCGGAAACTAAAAACGGACCCGTAATTAGTGATGTGAGAATCAACGATAATGAGATATTACTGACTTTTAATGAAATTATTAGTGTGATTGGCAAGCCAGTTTTGCAATCAAAATCGGGTAAGGTTCTTTACTATGATTCCGGCGCGGGTTCGCCTTGTCTGAGGTTTATGAGTGATACCAAAATGGAGAAGTCAGACCTCGTCGGATTGACTGTGGCAAATGAGGCAAAAATGTGGGGAACCATCGCATCGATTTATGAGCGATCTGCCAATCTAACTTTGAACTTTTAAGAGAAATATGGCACAGAAAAGGAATTGGATAATCAACGAAAGATTCCTTCTAATAGGGAGTTTGATCCTGACCCTTTTAAAAGGAGGATTATCTCAGGAATCTGCTACTTCCCAATCCAGGCCGGGGAATCAGCATAAGGAATTGACCTCACAATACTTTTTGTTTGAAGAATTGCTGCTCCATCAGCCGGAATGGTTTGCTTCGGCTGAAGCGCGCCAGATCGCCGACAATGTTTTGATTTATCAGCGCGGTTCAGGGGGCTGGCCTAAGAATATAAATTATCAGCGGATCCCGAGTGAATCAGAAAAAAGGGAATTAAGCAATTTTGTAGATGAGCCTTTTGCCACGATTGATAATGGTGCGACCTATACCCAGCTGCGCTTTCTGGCGAAAGTCATTCTGGCTACTGACGATCAGCACTATGTCCTGGCTTTTTTAAAGGGTTTCGATTATCTCTTAAAAGCCCAATATACCAATGGCGGCTGGCCGCAATTCTATCCACTCCAGAAGGGCTATTTTTCTCACATTACTTTTAATGATGACGCGATGATCGGAGTGCTGAGATTGCTGCGGGATGTAACAGCCGGGAAACCCGATTTTGATTTTGTTGATCAGGAGCGACGCGAGCGAGCCGCGAAAGCCGTCCAGCAAGGCATCGAGTGTATCCTCAAGACCCAGATAGTGGTTAATGGTCAATTGACTGCCTGGTGTGCGCAATATGACGAAAAAACCCTGAAGCCGGCTAAAGCGCGCAGTTATGAGCTGGTCTCGCTCAGCGGTAATGAAACCGTTGGAATTGTGGAATTTCTAATGGAGATTGAGAATCCGTCGCCGCAGATGGTCAATGCCATTCAGGCGGCAGTCAGCTGGTTCGATAAAGTGATAATTGAAGGAATCCGGGTTATCAATGAACCGGATTCTAACAGTCCCACCGGCTTCAATCGGGTCGTAGTTACCGATTCCAGCGCACCGCCAATCTGGGCACGCTTCTACCAGATTGAAAACAACCAGCCGTTTTTCAGTGATCGGGATGGCAAGGTATATCATGACCTGGCGGCAATTTCGAGTGAGAGGCGCAATGAATATGGCTGGCTGGGCTATTGGCCGCGGGAACTTTTAACCAAATTTTATCCGCAGTGGCAGAAACGGTGGTCGCCCGGCAATAATGTTTTACGGCGATAGAACGATTGGGATTGGCATCAATGAAGGAAGAATAGTTCGGATCATAAGAAGGAGATTTTTATGCAAAATAAAGCTTTGAGGCAATGGGGAATAATTCTGTGCCTGACTTTCCTTACTTTAACGATGGTGCAGGCGGAGTTGGCACCAGGTTATTTTAATGTTCAAAATTACGGTGCGGTGGCTGATGGCGTCACTCTTAATACCGAGGCAATTAAAAAAGCTATAGATGCGGCAGTTGAAATCGGCGGCGGCACGGTCTATTTTCCGGCGGGCGAGTACCTTACCGGACCGGTTCATTTAAAAAGTCATATTACAATTTTTATTGATGCCGGCGCAATCCTGAAGTTCAGCCGCAACTTCGACGATTATTTACCAATGGTAGAATCCCGCTGGGAAGGTACCGTCGGCATGAACTTTTCGCCGCTCTTCTATGCTTATCAAGTCGAGAATATCGCCATCTGCGGACGCGGCACAATTGACGGTCAGGGCGACGAGTGGTGGGAATTTTACCGGAAGCTAAGAGCAGAAAAAAAGAAATATGGCGAAATTCGGACCCAATCGAAATGGCAGAAAATGCATCGCGAACTGAACCGGGATATTCTGGCACCCGATAACTGGAACTGGAATGAGAGTAACTTCCTGAGACCGCCGTTTATTCAATTCTTTGAATGTAACAATATAATGATCGAGGGCATCAGTATCCAGAATTCACCATTCTGGACTATCAATCCGGTCTTTTGTGATAATGTTACGATCAATGGCGTGACCATTGTCAATCCGCCGGAATCTTATAATACGGATGGAATCAATCCCAGCTCCTGTACCAATGTTCATATTGCCAATTGTCATATCAGTGTCGGTGACGATTGTATCACTTTGAAATCCGGTCGGGACGATGATGGTCGTCAATTTGGGAGACCGACCGAAAATGTTACCATTACTAACTGTACTATGCTCAACGGTCACGGCGGCGTGGTCATTGGCAGTGAAATGTCAGGTGATATCCGGAAGGTCACGATTTCGAATTGTGTGTTCAACGGAACGGATCGGGGTATTCGCATCAAATCCATGCGCGGGCGCGGCGGGATTGTCGAAGAGATCCGGGTTAGTAATATCGTGATGAAAAACATTCGCTATGAGGCGATAACACTTAATATGTTCTACCAGGAAACGCCGGACGAACCGGTTTCCGATCGTACTCCCCGTTTCCGTAACATTCATCTCAGTGATATAACGGTATCGCAAGCCAGGAGTGCGGGAATGCTGTTGGGACTGGAGGAGATGCCGATTGACAATGTCACCTTCAGCAGCATTAATATTGAAGCTGAGGATGGATTTTTAATTAAGAATGCTAAAAATATTGAGTTTCACGACGTCGTCATCAATGCTATGAAAGGGCCCGCATTAAGCGGCGAGAATATTACCAACCTGGAAATCGAAGGGGTCAAAACTTGTGCCCTGCATGATAATATACCGGTTATCGAGCTGAAAAATAACCAGAATGTCTTCATCAGGGGCGCCAATCCCCTGCCGGGAACGACGAAATATCTTATGGTTACCGGTTCTGCAAGTAAGGCTATCGTCTTGGTCGGTAATAATTTTCGTTTTGTTAAGACACCGGTGACGAAAAGCAGTGATGTACCTGCCGATGCGGTAAGTGTCGAGTAGTATCGCGAGTATTAATATTTTAGCGGTTTTGTACTTCAAATATGGTCATGACACCGAAATGATCGGAGGGGTGCAGGTCATTTTCCAGCTGATTCAGAACGACTTTTGAAGCTCTGATTTTCAGTTCATTTCCCCGCGAGAGGATATAGTCTATGCGGTCGCGCCGGGCATTTGTGGTTGTTTTCTCTTTTAAGTAATGAGTTTGAATGTTGGCATTCAGTAATTCGTCCCAGGTATAAGCTGGCTCGGAATTGACTGCAGGATAAGTATCGATAAAACCTGCTGCCAGCACGATGCCAATCGGCTCGGAATTACTCAGGTCATTGAAATCGCCCAGCAGAATAACCGGATTATCACCGGCAGCCTGGTTGATGAATGCCATCATTTTCTTGGCCTCACCCAAACGCCATTCCTTGCCGGTCACGGCATCGTTAATCAGGTTAAGATATTCGCAGCTGGGCAGCTCTCCGTCGAGGTATTGAGTTGTAAATTTTGTCAGCATTTCCTGGTTGGCAAATTGCGAGGCGTGCCAGTGGGTGTTGAAGATAAAGATTTTCTGACCGTTTAATTCGATTGTAGTACCAACGACCTGGGTTGCATCGGCAAAGTGAAAAGTGCAGAATCTGCCGACGTAGCCGCCTGATAACTGTTTCCGACCTGCGGATTTCAGTTTCAGCTTCTTTTTAGCCAGGATGACATCACCCTCGCGCAGATTTACGGGCAACCCGATTGGTCCAAAATGAATGCCCGCCACTCCCAGGTGATGAACCTGATCGTAATCCAGGTCTTTGGCGATGCGCCGGGCATAGTGCGGCAGTTTATTGGCTTCGTTCAACGCAATTACGTCTGGATCGAGCTGCTTTAACTGATTGATGAGAATGTGGTAGCGCTGCTCGCGCACGGCTTTAGTTTCGTATTCACCCATTTTGAAATTGCCGATGTAATCCATTCCTGACCAGACATTGATGGTGACTACTTTTAATGGCTCGGCATTGATTAAAACTCGCAGCAGAAGAATGATTGTTATAATTTTATACTTCATCTCTACCTCGGGGTTTGACTTTTTGCAGCCATTTTAAGACCCGCAGTGCTCGTAGCGTATTCCAGCGGCTAGGCTGACCGACCGTTTCCATTTCGAAGTAAGTCCGTCCGGAATAGCGCTGTTGCAAGGGCCAGGTTCCGTCTTTCAGTCGTTTTTTAATGAGGATTTCAAGTGCGTCATCCAGGCGCGGATCGTAGGGCAGGCGGCTTTGCTGCCAGTAGTCCAGCGCCCGCAGGATGTCGTAGTGCCAGCGCGGTGGAAAGGAGAGCCGCAGAAACTGCTCTTTGATTATTGCCCCGGTGCGGTGACTGCGGAAGAGACGGTGCTGTAACAGGAATTCCCAGGCTTGCTGCTGGAATTTCAGGAGTTCGGTAGTCTCCCTGAATTTGCCGTATTCAAACAGGCTTTCGAGCACGATAATAGTGGTATGAAACGAGCCGTGAGTTGCGCCTCTAGGTGACTGGCAGTTCCAGCCGCCGTCGGGCATTTGCCGGGCTTTTAGAAATTCAGCCAGCCGGTCCACCCGCGGATCGTCAATCTGGAAATAGGAACAGAGAGTCAGAATCATCCCGGTGACGCATTGCTCGCCGTAGTCAATTGATCGGAAGTAATTGATTCCGCCATCATAGTTAAATCCTTTTTCAAGGAGAATTTTTGCCGCATTGCGGCATTGCGGATTATCCTGCGGGAGACCAAGTCGCCAGAGCAGCAGCATGGTGTAAGTCGTGGAGGTCCATTTGGGAGTGTAGAGACCATTTGCCCAGAGACCTTTATCGTCTTGTAAGGCGAGCAGCTGTTTGCCCCAGCCTGCGCCGGCAATCTTCTGCCGTTCGCTTTCGACTACTGCTGATGGTGATTCCAGCAAGTCGCGGCGTACCTGCCAGTGGATTGCCGGGTCGCCGCTCAGGAGCCAGTCAATCACTTTCTGGTTTGATAGAATTGCGGTTAAATTTGGTTTGTTTTCCATTAGCACTTAAAGATAATCATACCGATTAATAGGGGAAATAGATTTTTATTCTTTGGTAAACCTTCCGAAGGTTAGTAGAAAAGACGTTGGAATTACTATAAACAGAGTGTATTTTAAGTATTGAGGACTAAACATGATGCACTCTAATCATGATTTAAAAACAAAAATTGTCCTTTCAGTCATTGCGTTTTTTACTCTCCTGCTCCTTGCAATTTCCTGCAGGGAGCGTCCTTCTGAACCCGAGCCGGAGCCGGAATACAATATCTACCTTTCTGTAGAAGATGTGCTCTGTACCTGGGTCACTCTGAAGGTCACTCTGCCGGACTCCGGGAAGATCAATAGCTTTGCCCTGGACAGGAATGATTCTACGGTAGCCACTTATACCTGCTATGATAATGATACCCTGATCACTAATGAAGGACTAACACCGGATACTGATTATTCCTACACAGTGCGATTTCTGAAGGGTGGCAAAATCAAAGCAGAATCAGAACTAATAGCAGTACATACTATGCCTACCACCAGTCATGACTTTGTTTGGGAGGTTGATACTCTTGGTGGAAACTTTAGCACTTTTTACGATGTTGCTGCTATCAATGAGAATGATGTCTGGGCTGTGGGGGAGATAAAAATTAATGATAAACTTTATGGTGCTGGACACTGGGATGGTGAAAAATGGAATCTTGTAGAACTTATCGCGGGTTCAACCATAGTAATACCACGAGGTATCTTAATTCTTTCTTCAAATGATATCTGGTTTGCCTGTGGAAGTATTTTCCATTGGGATGGAACTAAAACAACTCTTGAGTGGCTAAGAGATATAGATACACCTGAGGCAGTGGAAAAAATATGGGGCACCTCATCATCTAATCTATACTTTGTAGGAAATGCTGGTACAATTGTTCATTACAATGGTTCAACTTTTACACGAATGACCAGTGGAACCGATGCTGACTTGTTAAATATAGATGGTATCTATGATCCTGATAGAGATAAGTCCCGGATCTGGGTTACTGGTGTTGGCATATTGCTCTATTATGATGGTTCGGTGTGGCAGGAAGTCTTTGGTATGGATAAGCCAATTTTCAAGGACAATTTTAACAATCCCAACGCAGTATATGTCCCCGATGACCGACACTATGTTGTTTCTGTCTGGGGAGGTGATAACTCGGGATTATATGCCTTTGACCAAAGGAATCTTTTGTATTATGTGCTAATGTCAAAACATGATCTTTTTGTCAAGGGAATACATGGTAATAGTATAAACGATCTTTTTCTGGTAGGTGAATTTAACAGGATATACCATTTCAATGGCAGTACGATCCAGAAATTTCCACAATTGGAAGGTTCCGGAACCTCGTTGAGTGTTAGCTGTGTGAATAACCATGTATTTGTTGTGGGTGATGATGGTTCCTTTTATTATCGAGCAGTTGTTTATCGAGGTGTTAGGTGATTAGAAACTCTCTTAAAAACCTCTAATCCAGCCCTTGAAGGATACTCCTTGTTTCCCTCGCAACGGGGATAACTCCATAGCTAAAAGTCTTTTTCTGGTTCCAGAATTTTTCTCGATGGCAAAAGATACTAACAACTGCTTTTTCTTCAAGTTTCATTGAACATTTTTTCTAATACTTCTCCAATCATCGCAAGTGGGACGACATTGACTTTTGCGGTTAAAGCATATTGTTGATGGCCGGGATACACGATCCATAAGTGTTCCAAATGGAGGTCTTGCATTACGTTATGGATTGACCTGGTAATCGAGGGAGAATCCTGATATTTAAACTCGATTCCCCAGGCCTTATCTCCATTTGGCCAGTAAAGATCCAGTTCCGCACCTGCATGGGTACGATAATAATAAAATTGATTACCGTGCAATATGGGCAACTGACAAACGGTTTCGAGGGCGAATCCCTCCCACGATGCACCTAATTTATAATGTCCCAGTAGTTGCTGATGGTTGTCAATTGCCAATAAAGCATGCAAAATTCCCGAATCACGGAGGTATACCTTAGGACGTTTGACTAAGCGCTTTCCAATGTTAACCTGCCACGGCAATAATATCCGTACCATGAAAGTACTCTCTAAAATCTCAAGATAGCGCCGTACAGACATATCTGACATTCCGAACGATCGCCCCAGTTCGGCGTAATTGACGACTTGACCGTGGAGATAACTGACCATTGTCCAGAAACGATGCAAGGAACGAGCAGGAATATTAAGACCGAGCTGCGGGATATCTCTTTCCAAAAAGGTCATAATATAATTATCCCGCCAGAGCTTGCTGATGTCATCAGAGGAAGCCAGAAAAGATGGAGGTAATCCTCCCCGCAGCCATAGTTGTTGAATTGCACTTTCGCCCACATCTTCCAGGCGAAATCCCCCGAGATGGTAGTAGGCAATTCTGCCGGCTAAGGATTCCGAGCTCTGCCTTAGTAAATCAGGCGAAGCACTGCCCAGCACAAGATATTTTTGTTTTGGTTTATTAGCGGGAAGGGCATGATCAACGAGATAGCGGATTGGCGGGAATATATCCGGCCTCCTTTGAATTTCGTCAATAACGATCAATCCCTCTAAATTTTCCAGGGCTAAAAGTGGCTGCTCAAGTTGGGCTAAGTCGCGGGGATTTTCTAA
>CAZJIU010000026.1:11118-25759 GCA_964546145.1 uncultured bacterium | reverse complement strand
ATTGTCCGGCATGGCCGAGCTGATGTTCACCGGTCAGATTGCTGTGGTCATGGTCATGTTGTTTTTTCTCAGATTTTTGCATAATTACCTCCTGTTCCTAATGACGATTGACATTAAAATTTAGTGTAAATAAACTGCATTCAATGTTAAATAACTCGAGTTCCTGTTATTAATTATTTGGCTTATTTACTGCTTGTAAACAAAGTAGTATTTTCTTGGTTTTTTTTTAAATACCTTTAAATTCGAAATCGTTTACGTTGAGATCAAGATAGGATTTACGGCAAAGATGGATCACATGTTCACCACACCTCTTTTAATCTTATTTATCGTCGTTAGTCTATTATCAAATTGTAATCGCCGTAGTCGGCAATCAGGGCAAAACCTTAGGAATTGGCCGACAGAAAGCGTAGCTCAATTTATTCCGGCTAATCACGCTCATATCCAGTATTTCGGTCGTTGGGATATGAGTAATCCACAGCAGCCGAGCCACTCCTGGCCGGGAGTATATCTCAAATTGAAATTTCGCGGCACCAGAATCAGTATTCGGATTGCCGATGAGATTAATTATTATAATGTGTACATTGACGGGAATTTCCATTCGGTATTTCATAGGGATCAGCCGGGTGAGGCAAATTACCTTTTGGTGGATAACCTGAATGATAGCCCGCATCTGCTGGTACTTTCCAAACGCAATATCTCTTTTGGCAGATATTTTTCTGTCACTGGATTCTGGTTAGAGAAAAATGCCGAGCTGTTACTACCGCCGCCAAAATTATCCCGTAAAATCGAGTTTATTGGCGACTCCTTTACCGCGGCGGAGGGTAATGAAGCCGCGCTGGCGGAAATGCCCTGGGAAGAAAAAATGCCGGTTACTAACATTGATCAGGGCTTTGCGGTAATTGTCGCGCGACATTTTCAAGCTCAATATCATATGACCTGTCGCTCCGGCATTGGAATGGTCTGTGATTGGACCGGTGATTTTGAGATTGCCATGCCCAAGATGTTTGACCGGACATTAATGGATTTTCCGGCACCAAAGTGGGATTTTCGAAAATGGCAGCCGGATCTGGCAGTCATTTGTCTGGGCTTAAACGACTTTTCGGGCTTGAAGGATAAAGACGGAAATGTATCGCCAGCGAATTCGGCGCTGTTTCGTAAAACCTACCATGAATTTATTGCCACAGTTCGGCGGGTGTATCCTGGGGCTAAAATTTTAGCCGTGGCTGCCCATCCTGAGTGGATTCGACTGAATGTTTCCCGGGTTATCGAGGAAGACAAGAAAAGCGGGCTGCAGGATATTTATTATGCCCAGTTTGATTATTTCCCCGATGGCTATGTTGCCAACGGTCATCCTAATGTCGCAACTCACCACAAGATTGCCGACCAGCTGATTGAAGCAATTTCTACCATTGGAATTTTTAAGGATTTTCAATAGCCGGAAATGTATTATGTTATAATTAAAAAATAAAAAAGATATAATATGAAATTGAGCAGCAGATGATATTAAAAAATATTCAAGGAAAGATGAGGTAGATTGTCCATGCGGCTGAAGCTGATTGATTTTTTGATCATTATCCTGTATTTGACTTTTACGGTTGTGATTGGTTTGGTGTTGAGAAAGCGAGCTCAGGTCAGTAAAAGTGCCTATTTGCTGGGTGGCAACCGGTTGCCCTGGTACATGCTGGGTTTATCCAATGCCTCAGGGATGTTCGATATTTCGGGGACGATGTGGCTGGTGGCCTTAACCTTCGTCTATGGCTTGAAATGTATCTGGATCCCGTGGCTGTGGCCGGTATTCAATCAGATTTTTCTGATGGTTTTTTTGTCTGCCTGGCTGCGCCGGTCGAATGTGACCACCGGCGCGGAATGGATTGGTACTCGTTTTGGCTCAGGTGCGGGAGCATCACTTTCGCATAAAATTGTGGTGGTATTTGCGCTTATCAGCTGCCTGGGATTTTTGGCTTATGGCTTTATCGGGCTGGGCAAATTCATGGAAATCTTCATTCCCTGGGAAGTCGTATCAAAATATATTCCTCTCAATATTCCGGATCAGTACGTACCCCATTTATATGGAATTGTATTTACTGCCTTTAGTGTTTTTTATACGATTCTGGGCGGGATGGTCAGTATTGTCTGGGCGGATGTCGTTCAATATTGCATCATGGGAATCTCGGCGATCCTGATTGGTGTCGTCGCGATGAACGCACTGGGTAGCCATGCGCTGGTCGTTCCCGACGGCTGGATGAATCCTTTCTTCGGCTGGAAATTGAATTTAGATTGGAGTGGTATTATCGCTGAGGTCAACGATAAAATAGTCAGTGATGGATATTCGCTGTTCTCGATCTTTTTTACCCTGATGCTCTTCAAGGGGATTTTGGTGAGTGTTGCCGGTCCGGCGCCCAATTATGATATGCAAAAAATCCTCGCTACCCGGTCACCCAAAGAGGCGGCTAAGATGAGTGGTTTCGTCTCGGTTATCCTGAATCCGATCAGGTACATTATGATTACCGGGTTTGCGGTGCTGGGATTAATTTTTTATAACCGTCTGGATTTAATCGCCGGCGGACGGTTGGATTTCGAGCAGATTTTACCGTCGGCAATTAATGAGTTTGTACCGGTCGGTTTCACGGGTCTGATGTTGGCCGGTCTGCTGGCGGCTTTTATCGGTACTTTTGCCGGTACATTAAATGCGGCTCAAGCATATATGGTCAATGATATTTATCTCAAGTATATGAAACCGGATGCAAGCAATCGCCAGATTTCACTGGTCACTTATATAACTGGGATAATCGTTGTTACGGTAAGTATTATCTTTGGCATATTTGCTCTCGATATTAACAGTATTTTACAGTGGATCGTCTCGGCTTTATGGGGTAGTTATGTAGTCTCTAATATGCTCAAATGGTACTGGTGGCGTTTCAACGGTCACGGTTATTTTTGGGGAATGGTCAGCGGTATCATTCCGGCGCTGATTTTCCCCCGGATTTTCGATACTCTTGACTTGTATTATTTTCCATTGATTCTCCTGATCTCGATTATTGGCGCAATCGTCGGCACATATGCCTATCCGCCAACGGATGAAGAGGTATTGAAAAAATTTTATAAGACCGTGCGGCCGTGGGGTTTCTGGAAACCGATTCATGCTAAGGTAGTAGCTGAAGATCCCGATTTTGTTAACAAAAGCTCCTGGAAACGTGATATGACAAATGTTTTTATTGGCATTATCTGGCAGACTTCAATTGTCGCAATTCCAATTTTCTTCGTGTTGCGAAAATTCAGCCAGGCTCTGATTTGTCTGGTGATTATTGTGATTACCTCTATATTGCTGAAAAAGAATTGGTACGATAAACTGGAAGATGCATGATGATTAATGCAATTGGCTTGCCCAAAATTCTAATAATCATTGTGCTGACTTTTATGCCACTTATTTTACTTAGCCAATTGTCTCAGGAACCAGGTGAATTTGCGAATTTTATCACTCACTCCGGCGCTAAACTGTACGATGGAGAGCGGGAATTTCGCTTCATCTCTTTCAATATCCCAAACTTGTTAATAATTGAAGACAATTTGGGTTTTGCCGAGATCAATCCCTGGCGATTGCCTGACCGTTTTGAGATTGAAGACGCATTCAGGACAATTCGGGCACTGGGCGGAACTGTAGTGCGCACCTATGTTCTGCCGGTTCGCCGACCGGATGATACTGAGAACGTACCCAAGTATGTGTTAGGTCCCGGGCAATTCAATGAGGAAACCTTTCGGGTAATGGATCAGGTCTTAGCCCTGGCAAATGAATTTGGAGTGCGCTTGATTATTCCCTTTGTGGATAACTGGAAATGGATGGGTGGACGGATGCATTATGCTGCCTTCCGGGACAAGCAGTCGGATGATTTCTGGACTGATCCGCAGTTGAAGGAAGATTATCGGGAAACTGTCCGATTTGTGTTAAATCGCATAAATACACTAACCGGTACAATTTACAAGGATGAAAAGGCGATTTTAGCCTGGGAATTGGGCAACGAGATCTGGCAGGCTCCGCCCGAGTGGATTGCGGAAATGAGTGTTTATGTAAAGTCTTTCGATAGGAATCATTTATTAAATGATGGTTTACAGTTTTTTACCGTCCGGGATGATATTATCAGTAATCCGAATATTGATCTTCTGTCAACTCATCATTATGAAGAAAATCCGCAAGTAATGATCCAGCACATTCAGGAAACGGTTCGGAAAATTGATGGCAAAAAACCATTTTACATTGGCGAATTTGGGTTTATAGATGAACCTTCTATTCAGGCGGTGCTGGATACCGTGATTCAAAATCGAGGCATCTCGGGAGTATTACTCTGGAGTTTGCGTTTCCATAACCAGGATGGTGGTTTCTATTGGCATTCGGAACCCTCGGGAAGAGGAGTTTACAAGGCTTATCATTATCCGGGTTTCCCCTCCGGCAACCGTTATGATGAGAAGAAAGTGCTCGAATTAATGTCTCAAAAGTGTTTTGAGATTCGGGGTATAAAAAAACCGGAACTGCTGCCACCTTTGGCTCCCATCTTGTTATCGATTAATGACGTTGCGCATATCACCTGGCAGGGATCGGTAGGCGCCGAAGGATATATTGTAGAGCGGTCTGACAATCTTGAAGGACCCTGGCAAGTTGTAGGGGATTCGATATCGGATGCAGTTTGTGCTTATGAATCTTTGTTCAATGACCAGTCCGTTGAAATCGGGAAAGAATATTACTATCGCATTTACGCTTTCAATGCAGCCGGAAAATCAGAAGCATCAAATATTGTTGGTCCAATAAAGGTAAATTGCCATACCTTGATTGATCATCTGATTGATTTGAAATTGTTGTACAGCCTGAAAGGGAAGGGGGTGTTGGAAAGTGGTAATGACCGGACATTTAAAGAAGATTTGCACCGGCTGGCAGTGAGCAGAGGAACGGAAGTAGTTTATTTTGTTCCCGGGATTATCAGGAAGGGAATTATCAATAATTTTAGCCCTAAACATGATCGATTTGTCGAAATCGCGGTTTCTCCGGATGGGGAAAAATTTCAGAAATTAGCTTTTAATCAAGAAGAGTATAGCGTCGAAAATGCCGATTATCCCTATTGGCGACCCTTTCAGTTAATAATTGGACAGATTCCAGACGGTATGCACTATATCAAACTGAAATATTCTCGCCCGGCTCAAATTGGTAAGGTCGAGATCTATTATGCAGATTAAATCAATCGAAAAATTCAAAACAGCCGTTACCCAAGTGCTCGACGAAAATATAATTCCTTTCTGGCTGACCTATTCCCGGGATGCTGAAAATGGTGGATTTTTCGGTCGGATTTCGAATGACCTCAAGGTTGATCCAACCGCGCCGAGAGGTTTAATCCTCTATACTCGAATCCTGTGGGCTTTTTCGGCATTATATAAATTTAAACCTGAAGTGCAATATCTGGAGCTTGCCCGCAGGGCATACGATTATCTTGCGAATGCGTTTTGGGATAAAAAATTTGGCGGTTTCTATTGGATGGTGGACTATCAAGGAAAAGTCATTGACGATCTGAAAAAAATCTACGGGCAGGCGTTTGCCATCTATGCGCTTTGTGAGTATTATGCAGCCGGCGGTGATCGTTCGGCACTGGACCTGGCGATTAATATATTCGAACTTATCGAAAAACATAACCATGACAATCAGTTCGGTGGTTATTTCGAATCTTCATACCGCGATTGGAAAATTGCCGATAATGTCGCCCTCAGCGAGGTTGATCTGGCTGAAAAAAAATCCATGAACACGCACCTGCATCTCATGGAGGCTTACACCAGTCTATTACGCGAATGGCCAAATAAACAGGTACAAAACCGTCTGAAGGAATTAATTGATTGTCATTTAAATTTCATTTTAAATCCCGATTCTTATCATTTACAGCTTTTTTTCGATGAACGCTGGATACCCAAATCGGAGGTTATTTCTTTTGGGCATGACATCGAAGCCAGCTGGCTTTTAACCGAGGCGGCGGAAATACTTGGCAATTCTCAGCTCATTTCCAAAGTAGCCAATATCTGCTTGAAAATGGTCAATGCAACTCTCATCGAAGGAATCAGTGAGCAGGGGGGCTTGTTTATGGAGATGGATGGTGAGGGCAAAATTATTCCGCGTGATTTTGATTGGTGGCCTCAGGTTGAGGCAATCATAGCCTGTCTGAATGTCTATCAGCAGTTGAAAAAAGAGTCTTACCTCAATCATGCCCTACGCTTTTGGAATTTTTTAGATGAATATTTTATTGATCACCAGAACGGCGAATGGTTTTATTCGGTGTCTGCCGACAGGGTGCCTAATCCCCAACGCTTGAAAGTTTGCGAGTGGAAAGGGCCCTATCACAATATTCGGGGATGTATCGAAATTCTCAAGCGTTTGGCAACGATGTAAATTAATTTAAAAGGTGATAAGTGATGATGGGTGAAAGCAAGTTCAGGCAAAAGGTGCTGCAAATGCTTCAGGAGCAGGCGGAACTGATTAATCTCAAGAATATCGCTCTGCCTTCGAAAAACGGCATCTATCAACGCTACCGCTATCCGGTTCTGACGGCAGAGCACGTCCCGATTACCTGGCGCTTTGATCTGGATTATCAGCACAATCCTTATCTGCTTGAGCGATTGGGAATTAATGCGGTTTTCAATTGCGGTGCGATCAAGTTTAATGATAAATACTGTTTAGTAGCACGAGTTGAAGGATTGGATCGGAAGTCGTTTTTTGCAGCGGCAGAGAGTTCCACCGGCGTAGATCAGTTTAAATTCTGGGATAATCCAATTACGATGCCGGAAACGGATGAGCCTGATGTTAATGTTTATGATATGCGCCTGACTCAGCACGAAGACGGCTGGATTTATGGTGTTTTCTGTACGGAGCGCAAGGATCCTGCCGCATCAGAATGGGATACGTCGGCTGCCATTGCTCAGGCGGGAATTGCCCGAACCAAAGACCTGATTCATTGGGAACGTCTGCCGGATCTTAAGACCCAATCTAAACAGCAGCGGAATGTTGTTCTGCATCCCGAATTTTTCGATGGCAAGTACACTTTTTATACTCGTCCACAGGATGATTTTATCGAAGCCGGCAGCGGCGGGGGGATAGGCTGGGGTCTGGTAACAGACATCGAAAATGCGGTGATTGACACCGAGAAGATTATTGATTATCGCAAATATCATACGATAAACGAGGTCAAAAACGGTCAGGGGCCGGCACCGCTGAAAACTGAAAAAGGTTGGCTGCACCTGGCGCATGGAGTGCGTAATACCGCCGCCGGATTGCGCTATGTATTATATATGTTTTTAACTGACTTACAGGAACCATGGCGAATTATTCACAAACCAGGCGGCTACTTTCTGGCACCAGAAGGAGAAGAGCGGATTGGAGATGTATCCAATGTGGTTTTCAGTAATGGCTGGATTGCTGACGGTGATGGCAAGGTTTTTATTTATTATGGCTCATCTGATACCCGGACTCATGTAGTAACCACAGCTCTGGATAAATTATTGGACTATGTTATCAACACTCCGTCGGACGGATTCCGCTCGGCAAAATCGGTTGAACAGCGAATCAATCTGATTAAGCACAATCAGCAATTTTTTAAGTAATTAGTATAATGTTAATGCGAGTATTAAAAATACGTAAAGCTCTAATCAAGTTTGCAAAAAGCGCAAAGGATTGATAGATGAATTGTAATTGGAAAAGATGGTTAACTATTATTGTGGTTCTTTTCACCTTACCGATCAAGGCTCAGATTCTGGGATTTGTTGATGACTTTGAGAATGGCTCTCTGGATACTACTTGGAATGGTACAGTGAATACTCTCTGGTATAATGATTGGTACCCGACTATTTTTAATCTGACTGAGAGCGAAGGGATTCTGCAAGTGGCTTATAACCGTACTCCAGCTGATAGCATATATCCGTGGCCCGCATTTTACTTCGAGCCGCCTGAGGTAATAAGAGTTGATCACAATCCTAAAATAATCCTTTCGATTCGCTCTGATGTCGATATCCAATTTGCGATCAAACCGGTTTATTCTAACGGCAATGATAATTATCAAGCAACCAGTATTGCAGGGAATAATTCCTGGCAGACCTATACTTTTAATTTATCAAATTATAGCGGAGGTAATTTAGATACGATCGTCTTTCATTTCGATGGCGGTAGTACTCCGGAGAAACAGGGAACCGTTTATTTTGATAATCTGATAATTGCCGGTTTTTCGATCAGCGTCAGCTCGCTAAAAGCCAAATATTTCCCTTTAAGCGATTCGATCAGCTTATCCTGGAATTGTGACAACGAGAGCGGTGTTGATTTCTACAACGTTTATCGGGATACAGTAAGTGGTTTTACCTGCAATAGCACGACCCTGATCGGTACATCTAATCAAACTAACTATGGCGATGCAGAATTTAAAGGTAATACAATTTACTATAAAGTTGCTGCCGTTGATACAAGTGGCAAAGAACACACACCTTCGTCGGAAGTAAAAGTCAGAACTTACGCGGTTGGAACGATTCCAAGCATTCAAGTCGTCGCGATCAATTCTGACACCGTTGCAAAATATGAAAAATTGGAAATTAAGTTTAGCATGACCGATGCCTCTTATGCTAACGAATATGATCCGGATGAGATTGATGTATACAGCATATTCACCTCACCGGGTGGAGAGACTGTCAGAATCAATGCTTTTTATGATAATTATAACGGCGTTAATGAATGGAAAATCCGCTTTGCGCCTTTTAAGGTCGGTGCCTGGAGTTACCAGCTTTTTGCCCGTGATATTGATGGCACCGGCGCCAGTGAGATAGGTTCCTTCTGGGTGAATGAATCGAATTATCATGGCTGTCTCAAGGTTTCGCCGGTCAATCAGCATTACTTGGTCTATCACGATGATACTCCTTTTTATGGAGTTGGGGCTTATTATCCCTGGAATGTGGTAAATAATGCCAACGGTTTGGGCATTTTGGCGCAGTCGGGCGGTAATCTTTTTGGTTACTGGAATGGCAATTATGATAATGCCGGAAACGGCGGGGGAGTTCATCAAATCGAATCGGCTCGTACCGGTATCGGTTGTTATGACCAGGATAAATGTGCCAGAATTGATGAGATTCTGAGTTTTGCGGAACAGCGAAATATGGAAATGATGCTGGCAATCTGGCCGCATGATGTGCTGGATTCGACTACCTGGGGCTATCAGGGCTGGGAGCAAAATGCTTTCAAAGAAATTGTAGCAGCTAAGGAATTTTATGTGGATTCCCTTAGCTGGGAGTATCAGAAAAAGTTGTATCGCTATATTATTGCCCGTTGGGGCTACTCGCGCAGTATGGGCATCTGGGAATTTGTTAATGAGATCAATGGCACCGATGGATGGTATTATCCAAATGTTACTGCTGTACGTGACTGGGTCCAAAAGATTCAGGATTATTTCAAAGAAAATGATCCCTATAATCGTCCGACGACTATTTCCCGAAGCGGCGGGCCGTCAAACTACTGGTCCGAGGGATATTCAATTTGCGATCTGCCTAATGTGCATTTATATGAATCAGGTTGGCGAGCAACGTATCCCAAGGACCCCTATCGTAGCAGTTATTGGACCTATCGCAACGTTACCCGGCAGCTAGTTAGTCAATTCGATAAGCCCTGCATTTTTGGTGAGGCAGGTGCCTCATCCAGCAGCATGTATGCAAGTATCACAAATGGTTCTGCCGATTACGCTCTGGTTTATCATAATGCAATCTGGGCTTCCTGGGCGTGTGGTCTGGCGACTACTCCAATCTGGTGGTCAATGAGTGACCGGTCGTTAATGACTGATATTGTTTTCGAGCGTATGGCTGCCTTTTCTAAAGTGGTAAAGGGAATTAATTATGCTTATATTAATTTTCAATTTTCGACGATAAAAGTTGACTCTGCCGATGCTTTCTTAATGGAGGCAGACACCATCGGCTTTGGCTGGGCGAGATCGTGGAACGATAAAGATATTTCCTATCGTTTGACTCGAATGAACGGGCTGGAAGACGGAACTTTTCAGATTCAGTGGTATAATACCTGGAGTGGTGATTTGATGCAGCTGGATACCAGTGTATCAGTTTATGAGATGTTGAATAGTGAAACTCCGACCACGGTTGACGGCCGCAAAGATCTTGCGTTTAAAATTTATCGCATTGAAGATGGAACGACGGCTGCTAAAATCAATCTGTTTTTCGAGAAGGAGATCATTCAGGCTGCGACTGACTCCAGTTATAAAGTCATCTGTTTTATTAGTGATGATCAGAATCGCTTATGTCCGGGAGGTTCTTATACAATTGATTTTTCCCTTACCGGGCCGGGACAATTGAGTGTAAATTCAATCGAATCAAGTAATGGAATAGGTTTGATCGAATACATTCCTGAGGAAGGCCAGCTGGGAGGGTTTACGATCACAGCTCAATGCGCCGGATTAGAAACCGCGATTTTAGCCGGTGAAGTTTTATCTAACATGACTCCTAATAAAGATGGAACGATACCAAGTCAATATACCCTCAGATCCAATTATCCCAATCCGTTCAATGCGAGTACGGTTATTGAGTATTCCTTACCCAGAATTACCAAGCTGAGAATTGATGTCTATAATTTAGCAGGTCAATATGTGGAAACGCTGGTTGAGGGTCGGCAGGAACCGGGATATTATCGGCTGGATTGGAGTCCAAAAAATCTTTCTTCCGGAATCTATTTTTATCGGATTTCGAGTGAGGATTTTACGGCGATTCGGAAATGTGTCTATGTCAAGTAGGATTTTAGAATGGACTGGATTTGAAACCCATGATTAGGAGCTATGGATTATTAATTATAATGATAATGATAGTGCTAAGTACTGATATTTCGGGAAATAGTAAACACAAGAAATTCGTGAAAGTTGTAGGTAATCATTTTGAGGTTGAGGGTAAGCCCTACTATTTTTTGGGGACTAACTTATGGTTTGGCTGCAATCTGGGTTCAGCCGGGGAAGGAGGCGACCGGCAGCGTCTAATCCGCGAGCTGGATCACCTCAAGGAATTGGGAATCAACAACCTGCGTATCTTAGGTGCATCTGAGGGCAGTCAATTCAATACTGTCCGCCCCTCGTTGCAACCAGACTCGGGTAGGTATGATGAAGAATTACTGCAAGGTCTCGACTTTTTATTAGCTGAGATGGGCAAGCGAAAAATGTATGCGGTCATATTCTTAAACAATTATTGGGTCTGGTCCGGGGGAATGGCGCAGTATGTCGCCTGGAATGAAGGCATCTCTGTTCCTAATCCGTTCAAGGAGCCGTATGACTGGGATGCATTCATGCGATTTAGCGCCCAATTCTATGCTCGCGAGAATGCCAACCGGCAATTTCGGCAATATGTTAAAACCTTGATTAATCGAACTAATATTTTCACCGGACGAAAATATAAAGATGACCCAATGATTATGTCGTGGCAGCTGGCAAATGAACCTCGCCCCGGCGGCGGCGATTGGGGCACGGCTAATTTTGATGTTTTTCGCAAATGGATTGCTGAGACGGCTGCCTATATTAAATCGCTTGATCCTGATCATCTGCTTTCAACCGGGAATGAAGGGCTGGGTGGATCAATGTGGTCGCAGGAATTATATCTGGACATCCATCAACTTGAAAATATTGACTATATGACATTTCACCTCTGGATTTTAAACTGGAATTGGTACAATCCACTAAAGCCGATAGAGACTTATCCACAAGCTGAGGAGCGAGCCTTGAATTATATCCAAGAGCATATTGCCTTTGCCAATCAACTAGGGAAACCTTTGGTATTATCGGAATTCGGTATCCCGCGTGACCTGCATTCCTTTTCACCAGCGGCAGCTACAACTTATCGTGACCGCTATTTTACTCAAGTTTTCAAGGTTATTTATGGAGACGCTAGGCAGGGTGGACCATTAGTAGGCAGCAATTTTTGGACCTGGGCGGGTGAAGGTTATCCCAGAGATCCGGAGCATCCGGTCTGGCAGCTGGGAGATTCATATACCGGCGATCCACCGCAGGAGCCGCAGGGTCGGAATTCGGTTTTTAATAGCGATCAGAGTACCTTAGAAATTATCAGAGAATATACCCAAAAAATGAACAATCTTAGCAGGAGGTGAAAATATAATGTATCTTTTCGAAGCCGATAGAATTTTAGGGACCGATGAAGTTTAAATCTATCAGACACAGATTATTAGTGGGTTCAAAACTAAAATATGCTAAGTCGTTATTCTTTTCGAAAATATTTTCGTTAATGAATTATTAAGTTTTAAGAAAGTGATTGAAAAATGTACTCCAAATGCAATTTTCTCTTCGATTAAAAAATTAATTGCAAAAATATTTGACATCCATAAAAAAGTATTTAAATTCGAAAAAACGATTTCGATAATTTTGACTGGTTCGGTTTTTTATTTTGGAGGGGAGTTGAAAACTGTTGCACAGTCTTGCTGCGTGTGTCGGTTTTAAAAAGTGATGGAATTGCGAAATTAAATAGCGTCACAACGATGATCACGATCAAGGACATTGCCAGAGAAGCCAAATGCTCGTTATCTACGGTTTCAAAGGCTATTAATGGGAAATTTGATGTCAGTGAATCCACCCGCAAAAGGATTCTCGATATTGTTGAGTCTCGTCATTACGTCCCGAATGCTTTTGGTCGGGGATTAAAGAAAAAAGAAACCGAAAATATTGGAGTCATTTTTTGTCGCGAAAGCCAACCGCTCAGCGGCAATCCTTTTTATTCGCGGGTTCTGGAAGGCATCGAGGGTGAGTTAGCGATTAAGAATTACAATCTTGTCTTGCAGTTAGTGCCTGAAGATTTCAAAGACGAATGTCCGAAAATGCTGAGAGAGCGGAATGTTGATGGAGTAATGTTAATCGGATTACAAAAACTGAAATTTCTGGAGTACATTCAGAACCAGCAAATTCCTGCCGTGCTTATTGATCCGCAAATCAGGATCGAGGGCTTTAGTCAGGTGGTAATTGATAATGAACATGGTGCTCTTTTAGCAATCCAATATTTAATAAATCATGGTCATCGCCGAATTGGTTTCATCTCCGGCAATCTGGAGCGCCTCAGCTTTCAGCAGCGTTATTTAGGCTATCAGCAGGCACTGGAATATAACAATATCCCTTTTCGGCCGGATTATGTCAGAACAGGAGGGCTGGAACTCGGTTACCAGCATGTTAAGGATCTTTTACAATTGAAAGAACATCCGACGGCGATATTTTCGGTTAATGATATTAATGCTATCAATGGCTATAATGCGGTGAAAGATTTTGGCTATCAAATTCCACGCGATATTAGCATAATTGGTTTTGATGATATTGAACTCTCCAAAATCATCAGTCCGGCATTAACAACAGTCCGGGTGTATAAGGAAGAGCTGGGCTCGATTGCCGTCCGGATGCTCTTGAAAATAATCCGCAAGGAGATTACGGAACCAATTACCACAATGGTACCAATCAAATTAATTGAACGAGATTCGGTTACGGAAATAAGCTGTTAGTAGAGATTAGGTTCATTGATCAATAAGTGAAGTAAATTGGGATTTTAATGAGAAAAGGAATTACTTATCTGCTTTTAGGCCTATTTTTAATGTCAGGGGGATTGGAAAATTTATTTGCCGGGGTGGTGAAAGGTTGTATAGTAGATTCCAATACTGGAGATCCTCTCCTTGGGGCAAATGTCATCATCGAAGAACTCGCGGGAATCGGAGCAGCATCAGATCTAAAGGGTTTCTATCGCATTGATTATGTTCCGGCGGGTGAATATACCTTAAAAGTAGCATAAAGAATATTAGATATGAAAAAACCTAAACAATAAAAAGTGAGAATATCAGGCATGAATCGGACAATAAAAATGGAATTAATAAACTCAGTTTTTTTAGTACTTGCTCTTATTTCAAGACCTTTACTAGCAAAAGAAAACTATAAAAATTTCAAACTTGCTGTTTATTGTCCAGCGCGCGATGTGCAAAGGATGGCTGATCTGGATTGGCTGGAAAAGAACTTTAACCTGCTCGATAAATACCTGGATATTGATAAAGTCTATCTTGAGACTTATCGCGGTCAGACTAAGGTTGAAAGGGAAACGATTTTAAAGGTTAAAAAATTTTTCAAGGATCGAGGCATTCAAGCTTCCGGTGGGATTACCTATGTTTGGAATGATGCCCGCCAGTTTGAGTCATTCTGTATCACCGATCCGGAACACCGCCAAATAATCCAGGAAATTGCCGAGTATACCGCCAGCATGTTTGATGAAATAATCCTGGATGATTTCTGGTTTCTCAATACCAAAGGTGAATCTGACATCAAAGCCAAGGGCTCGAAAAGCTGGACGCGTTTCCGCTTAGACATGATGGAAGAAGCTTCTCAAAAACTAATTATCGAGCCGGCGAAAAAGGTTAATCCAAAAGTAAAAATAATCATCAAATATCCCAACTGGTATGATCATTTTCATTATTGCGGATACAATCTGGAGAAACAGCCGGCACTTTTCGATATGATCTATACCGGTACCGAAACCCGCGACCCGGTTTATACTCATCAGCATCTACAGGCTTATGAGAGTTATGCCATCATGCGCTATTTTGAAAATGTCGCACCGGGTA
>CAZJIU010000026.1:7444-11018 GCA_964546145.1 uncultured bacterium | reverse complement strand
CGGGATTAAGAGCTACAAACCTTATAATTCAAATGGTGAAGATTATCTGCCCAATTTTATTGGGATGTTAGGCATTCCCATGGATATTACTCCTGAATTTCCCGGGGATGAAGACCTCATCTTCCTGACCGAGCAGGCTAGTTTTGACAAAGACATCATCGAAAAAATCAAGGGTCAACTAATTAAGGGTAAGGATGTAATTATCACGTCCGGGCTTTATCGGGTGCTCCAGGATAAAGGCATCGAAGATATTGTCGAATTAGAATATACCGATAAGAAGGCAAGGGTGCATCGATTTTCCGATTGGCGGGATGTGTATATTTCGGAAAACGATATCATGATTCCCCAGATTCGATATGCCACCAACGATTCCTGGGAACTAATCACCGCTTTAGATAATGGTGTTGGATATCCAATTTTTCATCAAGCCAGTTATGCCAAGGGCAAGCTTTACGTACTTACTATTCCGGATAATTTTGGTGAATTATACGAATATCCTCGAGAGGTTCTGACAGCCATTAAAAAGGTGATGATGAAAAATTATTTTGTTTATACCGATAGCCCCAGCAATGTGAGTTTGTTTGTTTATGACAATAATACTTTTATTATTCATTCTTTCAAAGAACATAATACCGACGTGAATATTGTTTTGGATAAAAAATTCAAGAGGTTGACCGATATACTTACGAACCAGGGAATATCTGGTCATATAGAGAATGATAAGCTAGTGTGTAAAACAAATATCTGGCCCCACTCTTATCGGGTGTTCAGGGCCAAGTAGAAATAATAGAATCATGAAATTCTTTGAGTTGTAGAGGAGCGGGATAATGAAAAAGTCAATCTTTATGTTTCTGCTGTTTTTTATGGCTCAGACCTATGCTCAGAAGTTTGAAGGGATAGCATTGACGCCACCGATGGGCTGGAATAGCTGGAATGGATTTCATTGTGATGTGGACGAAAAACTTATTCGGGAAGTTGCCGACGCAATTGTTACCAGCGGGATGAAGGATGCCGGTTATCAATATGTGGTTATTGATGATTGCTGGCAGGGTGAGCGGGATAAAGATGGTTTTATTCAGCCTGATCCAGCCCGCTTTCCATCGGGAATGAAGGCATTGGCGGATTATATTCATTCAAAAGGTCTAAAATTTGGGATTTATTCGGATGCCGGCTGGCGAACTTGTGGTGGCCGACCTGGCTCAAGAGGTTATGAATATCAGGATGCTCTGACTTACGCCCGGTGGGGTGTTGATTACCTCAAATATGATTGGTGTAATACCGAAGAGTTGAATGCTAAGGGCGCTTATTTAACGATGCGGGATGCTTTGTATAAAGCCGGTCGCCCGATAGTTTTCAGTTTATGTGAATGGGGCAATAATGAACCTTGGTTGTGGGGGAAAGAGATCGGTCATCTGTGGCGGACAACTGGCGATATTGCCCCAATATTTGACGGTGAAGTAGGTCATGGTAACTGGACTTCCTGGGGTGTTCTCCAGATTATTGATATGCGGGAGGGCATTCGCATTTATGCTGGTCCGGATCACTGGAACGATCCTGATATGATGGAGGTTGGCAATGGAATGACGGTCAGCGAGGATCGGGCGCATTTCTCGATGTGGTGTATGCTGGCCGCACCTTTGATAGCCGGAAATGATCCGCGGAGTATGAGTCAAGCCACGCGCGAGATTCTGACTAATAAAGAGGCAATTGCGGTAGATCAGGACGAACTTGGAATTCAAGGATTTAAGTATTTGAAACTGGATGATTTGGAAGTCTGGGCAAAGCCCTTGAAGAATAACGAGCTGGCAGTCTGCTTCCTCAATCGAAGTAAAACAATTTGTCCGGTAGATTTTAATTGGGAGAGACATATTATCGAAGATAATTTTTCGCATCACTATTATGATTTTCAACAGAAAGAGTACAAAATTCGCGATCTTTGGTTGAAAAAAGATCTCGGCACAACTAAAAAACCTTTAAACGCTGAGCTTGGAGCTCACGATGTCATTATGCTACAATTAAGTCCGAAGTAACTAATTTCTTTTAATTTTAGGAGTATGGATTTTTGGAATTCAGTACAGGAGTAAAATAAAATGCACTTGTCTTTGCTCGACTTGATGGTCTTTTTGGGCTACCTTGTTATAATCGTCAGTTTGGGACTTTGGGTTTCGCATGAGAAAAAGGGGCATCAGAAGAGTGCCGAGGATTATTTTTTAGCCGGTAAAGCGCTTCCCTGGTGGGCAATCGGCGCTTCGCTAATTGCGGCCAATATCTCTGCTGAGCAATTCATTGGGATGTCCGGGTCCGGCTTTGCTATTGGATTGGCGATTGCTTCTTACGAGTGGATGTCGGCGTTGACCTTGATTATTGTTGCGAAATACTTTTTACCGGTGTTTCTTGAGAAGAAATTGTATACCATTCCCGAATTTATCGAACACCGTTATAATACTAATTTAAAAACCATTTTAGCGGTCTTTTGGATCGCCCTGTTTATTTTCGTAAACCTCACTTCAGTTCTTTTTCTTGGTGCAAAAGCCGTCGATACGATTATTGGCAGCGGTGATGGCAGTTTGATTATCTATGCAATTATCGGATTGGGACTGATTGCAATTGCCTACTCTCTCTATGGTGGGCTGGCGGCGGTTGCCTGGACCGATGTAGTTCAGGTGATAATGCTAATCCTGGGCGGCATCATTACAACGTTAATTGGGCTGAATCATGTCACTCCTGATGGGGGAGTTTTGCAAGGGCTTAGCCATATTTATAATACTGCCGGTGATAAGTTTCAGATGATCCTGAGCCGCTCGCATCCGCAGTATTTCAATTTACCCGGAATTGCGGTGTTGATCGGGGGCATGTGGGTAGCGAATCTCTATTACTGGGGATTTAATCAGTATATTATTCAGCGGGCATTGGCGGCAAAGTCAATTCGTGAATCGCAACGCGGTCTGGCTTTTGCCGCTTTTCTGAAACTCATTATTCCGCTGATTGTGGTTATTCCGGGCATTATCGCCTTTGTCATGTTTACTCAACCGGAGGGCACAACCCTGATTCCCGGGATCAAAGAGGCTTTTACTAAATTGAATGGCGATATAAACTATGATAAAGCCTATCCCTGGTTGATTAGTCAGTTTATTCCAGCCGGATTGAAAGGAGTAGTGATTGCTGCCCTGGTCGCGGCGATTGTCTCTTCACTGGCGTCTATGCTCAACTCAACCGCGACAATTTTCACGATGGATATTTACAAACCGTATCTAAATCCTCAGGCATCCGAAAAACAGATTGTCCGGGTTGGTCGGATTACTGCATTGGGAGCGTTGGTGATTGCCAGTTGTGTTGCTCCTCTGTTAGGCAATATCCCCCAGATGTTTCAATATATTCAGGAATATACCGGTTTAGTAAGTCCCGGAATCCTGGCTGTATTCCTGATGGGTTTGTTATGGAAAAAATCTACCAGTAAAGGGGCGATAATCGGTGTTGTAGCTTCGATTCCAATTGCCCTTTTATTAAAGACAAAAGCCGTGGATTTACCCTGGATGGATCAGATGTTTTACACGATGCTGCTGACGATGGTAAC
>CAZJIU010000026.1:6259-7344 GCA_964546145.1 uncultured bacterium | reverse complement strand
GGGCAGGAAGAAAGTGTCCCTCAGGAAGAGCGACCTGGCTATGATCCTGAATGTTATCTCTGCCCTGGTAATCAACGTGCTGGCGGCAGGCAAAATCCCAATTATCAGAGCACTTTTATTTTTACTAATGACTTTGCTGCACTGGTGCCTGAGACACCCGATATTTCGGAGATGAATCAGGAACTCTTTAAATGCCATTCAGTTACTGGGACCTCACGAGTGATCTGTTTTTCACCCCGACACGATTTATCATTAGCCGAAATGGCAATTGACGATATAAAAAAAGTCATCGAGGTTTGGATTGAGCAAACCAGTGAACTGGGCGAGAAATATCAATGGGTTCAGGTCTTTGAAAACAAGGGTGCTGTAATGGGCTGTTCTAATCCTCATCCTCATGGGCAGGTCTGGGCCGGTAATATGCTGCCTACTGAACCTGCCCAGGAAGATCGCCGGCAGCTGGATTATTTTACAAAGAACGGTTCGGTACTGCTAATTGATTATATCAAAGCCGAGATAAGTAATAAGCTGCGGATTATTTTAGCCAATGAACATTGGTTAGTCGTTATTCCTTTCTGGGCTGTCTGGCCGTTTGAGACGCTTCTTTTACCGCGGCGTCATATACTGAGACTGCCTGATCTAAACGGCGAAGAGATTAATTCGTTGAGCCAGATATTGAAACGTCTTCTGTGTAAATACGACAACCTTTTTCGGGTCTCGTTTCCCTACTCGATGGGTTGGCACGGGGCACCTTTTGGCAATGCTAATTATCAATACTGGCAGCTGCATGCCCATTTTTATCCGCCCTTACTGCGCTCGGCTTCGGTTAAGAAATTTATGGTTGGTTATGAAATGTTAGCCGAGCCCCAACGCGATCTGACCGCTGAACAGGCAGCCGAACATTTACGTAAACTTTCGGATATTCATTATAAATCTCGTAAAAAGTAAAATTTGGATGAATCCATGAGTGCTCAAATTGACAAACTGAAACCTGCTTTAAGTCAGCTTTATGGCGAGGGTGATCAGGTCATTTTAAGGCAACTTGAGCGATATCGCCGGTTGGATCATGATTTTCTGCAGCGGTTTGG
>CAZJIU010000026.1:0-6159 GCA_964546145.1 uncultured bacterium | reverse complement strand
GGTTTAATGGACCAAATGGCTTGTGCGATTGGAGGTTTGCTGTTAATTGATTTCAAAGAGCCCGAAAATCCAGGAATCCAGAAAATTAACTTCGATTTTAGCCGGACCAACTATCATCTGCTGGTTGTAGATAGTAGAGGAAGTCATGCTAATCTGACCGAAGATTATGCTGCTGTGCCGTTAGAAATGAAATCCGTTGCAGCAATATTTGGAGTTGATGTTTTACGCAATGTTAGTTCTGCTGATTTTTTTGACCGCATTCCGGATTTACGGGGTAAAATTAGCGATCGGGCAATATTACGGGCGATTCATTTTTTTGAGGAGAATGACCGGGTTCTGAAGCAGGCTCAGGCACTCAATGCGAATGATTTTCAAGGATTTTTAAAAATGGTTAATGCGTCCGGTGATTCGTCCTTTAAATGGCTGCAGAACATTTATTCGATCCGAAATGCAGCCGAACAAAGAATAACTTTGGCACTAGCATTGACTGAAAAATATATCTCTGAGGTAGGTACTGGAGCCTGTCGGATTCACGGTGGCGGATTTGCTGGAACTATTTTAGTGTTTCTACCTGATGGATTTGGGGAGAATTATTCAAAAATGATGGCAAAGCATTTCGGGCAAGATTGCGTCACGGTATTGAATGTGCGGAAGAGAGGAACCACTTTGGTTAATACCGATCAAAAAAAGGTGAATTGACCCTTGATTATCGAAGGAGTATTACATATATTTTTACGGGATATAAATTCAATATGTTTGATTTCAATTTGGGGTAGATAATATCATGTTAGGCATCAATCCCTACAGGGACATGCTCATTTTTAATCTTAGAAAATTTCTTTGTTAATAAGGAGGGATCGAATATGAGACAGATTTCTCGAATGATGGCACTGTTGGTTCTTTTGGCGCTGGTTTTTAGTGTTCCCATCTGGTCCGGAACAACTGGAAAAATTGCTGGTATTGTCACCAATAAGGCAACCAACGAGCCTTTAGCCGGTGCAAATGTGGTAGTGATAGGAACCAGCCTGGGTGCGGCAACTGATCTGAATGGTCAGTTTACAATTTTGTATGTGCCACCCGGGACTTACGATGTGCAGGCTTATGTGATTGGTTATCAGAAAGTGACGGTTAGTAATGTTGAGGTAATAATCGACCAGACAACGCGTGTTGATTTTGAGCTGGAAGTTGAGGTGATTGAGGGTGAGACAGTGACTATTGTTGCTGAGAGACCGGTAGTTAAGCAAGATGTGGCTACCAGTGTCGTTGCGGTCACTGCGAGTGAAATTGAAGATTTACCGGTTTCCAGCATTGATAATATTGTCAGTTTACAAGCCGGAATTCGCGGGGACTTGCAGATACGTGGGGGAAGCTCTGATGAAGCCCTTTTCCTGATGGATGGTGTGACCCTGCGCGATCCGCGCAACAATAAACCGGTTTCCAACCTCGCCTTGAGCTCGATCAAAGAAATTACCATCGAACGTGGCGGTTTTAACGCCGAATATGGACAGGTGCGTTCGGGAGTTGTCAATGTGGTTACCAAAGAAGGTAATAAAAAGGGATATAATGGTTCTATTGAATTTAAATATAGCCCTCCGGCACCGAAATATTTTGGAATCTCTCCTTTTGATCAAAATTCGATGTGGTTCCGACCATATATGGATGATGCGGTATGTTGGACGGGTACGGCAGTCGGTGAGACCTATGATGACTTGAATGCTAACGGCATCTATGACGATGGTGAACCATTCCAGGATTTCAATGGTGATGGGACTAGGACCTATTGGAATAAGTATATGCAACGTCAATATTCTGATTTTGATGGTTGGAATAAAATTTCTGAACGCCTATTGTCTGATGATGATCCGACTAATGATTTAACTCCCATTGGAGCCCAGCGAAAATTTCTCTGGGAGATGCGGAAAAAGGAGGTTATTGATCAGCCCGATTATAATATTGATGCGGGATTTGGCGGACCGATACCTGTTATAAGTGAGAAACTTGGTAATTTACGCTTCTTTACTTCTTATCGGCAACTACGCGAAATGCTTGTGGTTCCCCTGACCAGAGATGACTACGTGGATTATGATTGGACCTTGAAGTTGACTTCAGACATTACTAAGTCAATTAAATTACAGTTTACCGGGATTACCGGTAAGAAGTATACTTTGGCACGTAACTGGCTTGAGTGGGATCCCAGTCAGAACTGGTATTTGAAAACCCCGTTTGAAATTGTCGATGAACTTGGTACTGAAGTTCGACCGGGGCGTTTGTTCGGGACAGGTCATTACAGTCTTTCAGATATTAGCCATCTTTCCCTATCGGCTAAGATGACTCATATGCTAAGTCAGAAAACCTTTTATGAAGTATCGGTAGAAAATTTTGCACGTGATTACTATACCAGACCAACCCAGCATCGCGATCAAACCAAAAAATATGAAATTTTACCGGATTATTTTGTAGACGAAGCCCCCTTTAATTATATATCAGAGGGGGAGAATGGGATAACTGGTATGTTTCTGGGTGGTCATATGAGCAAAACCAGAGATTTTACCAAAACATCATCTACTACGATGAAGCTTGATCTGAGCAGCCAAATCAACTTCAGTAATTTGGTTAAAACGGGTTTTGAATTTGTTTACAGTAATCTTGATTTGGATTATGGCACGATTCAGTCATTGGGTGCTGGCACGACCTATTCGGATCGGATTCAGATGAAACAAACTCCAATCCGGGGAGCAATTTACCTCCAGGATAAACTTGAAACAAAGGGCTTTATCATGAATCTGGGCGCCCGCTTGGATTACACTAATTCCGATGCTTCATGGTGGAATGTAGATCCCTGGGACAGGTCTTATTTTTCTTCGAAATATGATCCGGAAGGCGAATACAATAAAACAAAGACAAAACCGCAATGGCAGATCAGCCCGCGTCTGGGTATTTCGCACCCGATTACTGAAAATTCCAAACTTTATTTTAACTATGGTCATTTTAAACAGATTCCCGCCTATGAGACAATGTTTCGAGTTGCCCGGAATGAATCCAAGCAAGTTGTTTTATTTGGTGATCCCAACTTGACTCTTGCCCGAACCATTTCCTACGAATTGGGTTATGACCAAAGTGTCTTTGGTGACTTTTTAATCCAGCTGGCGGCTTTCTATCATGACATCACCGACCAGCAAGATGTCGCGACTTATACTTCAATTGGAGGAATTATATACGATAAGACAACCAACAACAGCTATGAGGATATTCGTGGCTTTGAATTGACTCTGCGTAAGAGTCAGGGACGCTGGTGGACCTTTTTTGCCAATTATACTTATCAAGCTTCTACGAGTGGTCACTTCGGTCGGGAGGAGATCTATCAAGATCCCTTACAACAGCAGCAGTGGGATGAAGCTACGGTCAATCTCTATCAGGAGCGTCCCATACCCAGACCCTATGCCCGAGCTAATCTCTCGCTGTTTTCACCGGATAACTTTGGACCAAAAATTATTGGAATGTATCCCTTTGGGGGCTACCTGATGAATATTTTACTTGATTGGCAGGCCGGCGAATGGGTAACCTGGAATCCTGCTAAAGACCCGAAGGTTAAGAATAATGTGCAGAAGACTGATTGGTTCAATTCAATTTTAAGGCTGAGTAAAACTTTTAGCTTTAATAGATTGAAAGTTCAGCTCTATATGGATGTTGATAACCTCGTTAATTATAAGCAAATGGCACTGGAAAACTGGGGCAAAGACGAGGATCATGATCTATATTATCAAAGTCTCCATTTACCAAAGAGTGATGTCTACAGCAACATCGTGGGCGATGACCGGATCGGTACTTATCGCAAACATGGTGTGGCTTATCAGCCAATGGAGAAGCTTGGGGTACTGAATGAAAAGGCTATTATCGATCCAGATGTAATTTATTGGGTCGAAATGATCAAGAATCCAGCGACCGGCCTAGTAACTGATGCGGATAAATATATGGAATATAGTGCTGAAAGCTCTCTGCCCTATTCGATGCAAGAAGTGGAAAGTAAACGCCTGAAGAAGATTCTGGATGATAAAGCTTACATTGATATGCCAAATATGACCTCATTTACCTTTCTTGATCCGCGGCAGTTCTATTTTGGTGTACGGTTATCTTTCGATTTATAATAACAGTGAAATTTGCGAGGAAGACTTATGAAGAAATCAAACTATACTAAAGGAATTGTGCTACTCCTGACTTTGAGTACCTTGCTGGTTATTGGCTTCATTCAGCCACTTTTTGCCCAGACAGCCGGACAGGGGGGCGAATTAAAATGGATTCGGATCGGAATGATCCATAACTGTTTTTCGGAACAGGGTACAGAAATCGAAGGCGCGGGTGTTACCGAAGTCCCTAATACAATCTTTTGGCCGGGTGCTTACGGATTGGACCATACGGCATGCCGGGCAAAAGCCATCTGGTTAGGCTGTAAAAATTTCCATGATGAAAATGTTGGAGTTGATTTTCCGGTCAAAGTCGTCGGTGTTGGTCCGCGGGTAGATTCGGACCGTGAATATCAGATATTTGAAGATGAATTGAAATTAGTTGGAAAATTCGATCATCCGATTGTAGTTGTTGATAATGCGCTAGCTACTATAAATACTATCTATGATGTTCTCGATGAAGTTAATACCGAAATTCCGTCGGACCGGATGATGGTTATCAAGATTAATACGGCGATGGGAGTAAGCATGATTAAAAAGGTTTATGCCTTCGGTCAGCAGAATCATGATGACTATTTTATTTACGATTATGTCTTTAAGAATACCGGAATTATTAGTCGGGATGGGAAAGAGTATGATCAGACAATTAAAGATTTTATGGTACTTTTTAACTACCGCTATGCACTCTCCGGGGAATCGAAGATTGGTTCCGCAGCAACGACTGGTTGGGGAATCTGGGGCTCAACCTGGGGCAGAAATACGGTAAATCAAGTAATCTTTAATGATCCTGATTCACCCAGTACCCCGATGCGGGCTTTTTATTCCTGGTATGGTCCCTATTCGGAGCGGAATGTGACCGATGATTGGGGCTGTCCGAATGAATTAGACGATGGGATTCTGGCGGCTGCCCGGTATGCCGGAGGGATCACCTTACATGCCGATAAAGCTGCTGACAATCCTGCTGATGATCCTACTCAACCAATCACAACGATGTATCTTGGCTCGGATTCAGATCCAACTCAAACACCCTATAGTCAATTTGATGTTAATTTTATGACTATGAGATACGAATTTATGAATTCGGGACATCCGGCAAAAACCCATGCGGAAGATGTTGGCGACGGGTATGCCGATCAATGGGGAGATGATCCCGGTGGTTATTCCCAATGCCGGGGATTTGGACCATATGCAACCCTTGCCCCTGGTGATAGTATTCGAATTGTAATGGCTGAAGCAGTACATGGTCTTAGTCGGGAGAAAAACCGGGAAGTAGGTGGCAACTGGCTTGCCTGGACAAACGGCACCGGGGCTCCAACACTAATTAAACCGAATGGTTCTGAAACAACAAACTATGATGAGTACAAACGAGAATGGGTTCAAATCTGTGAAGATTCGCTCCTCAAGGTTTTACGCCTGGCGAAGCGCAATTATGAATCGGGATTCAATATTCCTCAACCACCACCGCCACCGAGTGAATTTACGGTTACCTCTGGTGGTGATAGAATTAATTTAACCTGGTCGAATAATGCCGAGACTGATCCGCATTTTGATGGTTATGTCATCTATCGTTCCGAAGGTACGGTGCTTTCACCTAAAACAGTCTACCAGAAAATTTTTGAATGTAATAAATCAAATGTGGTAAATGAATTTGATGATATGACGGCGGTACGGGGATTCAATTACTACTATTATATTCAGTCAAAGGACGACGGAACGCAGAATGACGAATCGAACGGTGGTCCATTGTATAGCAGTATGTTTTGGACTCTTACCAGCGTGCCAGCTTACCTGCGTCGTCAGGCGGGCAGCTTCCTTGAGTATGTACGAGTTGTACCTAATCCCTATGATATTAGAGCCCGCATGTTTCAGTTCGGGGAAGATTTTCAGTATGACCGGATCGCCTTTTACGAGTTGCCGCCGGTCTGCAAGCTCAAGATATTCACCGAGCGGGGTGATTTGATTTGGGAGAAATATCACA
>CAZJIU010000025.1:11620-25938 GCA_964546145.1 uncultured bacterium | reverse complement strand
GAAGCTCACAATACTGTTCAAATTGATAACATGCAACAAGCAGAAATGTGGGGTGTGTTTCGCGTGGGGAATCGTGGGGAAGTGAGTAATACTCAAGTCACACCCGACGAGATTCAATCAACCTTTAGATACAAAAAGTACCTACATACTCGTGTAGTGAGAAAAGTTGAAAAAGGAATAGAAATTAGTGATAAGCTAAAGTGTACCGGGCAACATCAATATAAATTATATTTTCACCTAAATCCTGATTTGTCTTATCAAATTTCTGAAAATTTAGTTCAATTTGATAACTATCTCTTGCAAGTAATGCTGCCTGCTGGAACAGTATCAACTCAAAAAACAGATTATTATCCTGTAATGTACAGTAAGAGAGAGAAAAGTACAATTGTAGTTTCAGGGAATTTTAAAGATTTCATAATTTTGAACACTCAATTTTTTCAATGAAAAAAATACTCTTTTTTAGCCACTATTTTCCACCTGAAGTCAATGCTCCGGCGAATCGAACTTACGAACATGCTATCCGCTGGGTGAAAAACGGTGTAGATGTGACAATAATTACTAATCAGCCACATCATCCTCATGGCCGTTTATTTCCAGGCTATAAAAATCGCTGGATATCACGGGAAAATGTCGAAGGCATTAATGTCGTTAGAGTAAAAACATATCTCACCCCAAATATAGGGAGGATTAGGCGCTCGGTTAATTATTTTTTCTATATGTTAATGTCAATCTGGGTTTCGTGGAAGATCAAGAAAGTTGATATTGTACTTGCCACCAGTCCTCAATTTTTTTGTGGAATTGCAGGAGCATTAGTTGGCCGCTTCAGGCATAAAACTTTTATCCTTGAAATTAGAGATTTGTGGCCCGATTCGATAACTGCGGTTGGGGCAATTAAAACCAAGATTACCCTTAAATTACTCATTGAGCTCGAACGTTGGATGTATTTCTCGGCTTCAAAGATTGTAACTGTAACGGATGCCTTTAAGAACCATATAATTGATTATGGATACCCGCCAGCTCGGATTAAAACAATTTCGAATGGAATTGATTTTCAGAGGTTGAATGTCATTCAGCCGAGTGGCAATCCGATTATGAAAAATAACCAGTTTATTCTATCGTACCTGGGAACCTTTGGCTTGGCACATAAGCTGGAAGTAGTGATTGAAACCGCGATACTATTGAAGGATTACCAAGATATATATTTTTTACTAATCGGTGACGGTGCTGACCGAAAGCATTTGGAATCAATAAAAACCGCGAAGTCAGTTCAAAACTTGATGATTTTACCTCTCCAGCCCAAAGAGAATATAGCGTATTATCTTGATTTATCAGATGTGGGACTGATTATGTTGAAAAAAAACCGATTATTTAAAACTGTAGTCCCTTCTAAAATGTTCGAATATATGGCGTTTCGTAAGCCCCTTATTATTTCAGTGCCCGAGGGCGAAGCAACCAGAATTGTGGAAACCTACAATTGTGGAGTCAAAGTGAATCCCGAAGATTCTCAAGGATTGAAAGATGCAATTCTTTATCTCTATCAGGATCGGAAATATTGCCAGAAGCTCGGGAATAACGGTTATAGTGCTGTTTCAAGATATTATAATCGGGATGTTCTGGCGTTTGAGATGCTGCAATTTATCATGAGCGCATGATATAAATTATAATCAATCTAGTTTAAATTTCCAAAGAACCCTTGCATCCTAAAAAAATGTTTTTTAGATTTAATTGGTCGTAATTGCGAGGGCTTGAGAAACACATACTTGATACGTACCACATCTTCTTAAAAATCTAAATCAATCAGCACACATTGTCTTCTTAATCTTGTCTATGGCAAAAGGGGTAGTGATTTTTAAATATTGTCGGGGGAATAGGGCGTTTAATTGATTGTAGCACTGTTAATCATTGCTATTCTAACATTGGCTTGCTCGCTATTATTGACAAAGATAGCGATGAAGATTGCCATCCGCTATCGGATTGGTGATATTCCTAATGAACGCAAGGTACATCAAAAGTTTACTCCCTATCTGGGTGGAGTTGCCATTGTTTTAGCGGTAATCATTAGTACTTCAGTCTCGGTTTTTTTGGTACCAATTATTGCCGGTAAAGTTCCTAGCCACTATTATATTCTCGGCATTGCCTGTTTATTCATTACCCTGGTTGGCATTTATGATGATATAAAAAAATTCTCCTTTTCAACCAAATTCTATTGTCAAATTGCGGCGGCGGCGCTAGTTGTTATTGGTGGTTTTAATTTTGATGTAATCTATCTCCCTGTAATCGGTCATATTCATCTCGGTGTTTTTTCTTTTGTATTTACGCTGTTATGGATTGTATTTATCACCAATGCGATGAATCTGCTGGATGGTCTAGATGGTCTGGCTGCCGGTGTTGCTATGATCATATTCAGCATCTTCACCTTGATTGCTTTATACCACGGTCGCACTTTAGTTGGACTAATTAATGGTATCCTGTTTTTGGCTTGCCTGGGATTTTTGCGCTATAATTATTACCCAGCTTCTATTTTTATGGGTGATGCCGGTTCCCTTTTCTTGGGTTTTTCAATCTCGGTAATTTCGCTTGAAATCGGTCGAATTGGTGATACTAATAGTCTCAACTTAATAATCCCTCTGACTGTCCTTGCGGTTCCGGCTTTAGATACTTTCATTTCTTTTTTCCGTCGCGCCAGTAAACGGATGCATCCGTTCAAAGCAGATAAAGAACATATTCATCATCGTCTGATGAATATTGGTTTCTCGCATAAAAATGCCGTCAAGGTTATCTATTTTTTTAGTGTCATATCCGGGATTATGGGCTACCTGTTTTTATGGCTTAATGTCCAGGCAATTATCACGGTCCTGTTCATTGGCAGTATTTTAGTAGCGATGCTGATCCGGCGATTGGGCTATGTCGAAATCGAACGGAATCTGATTGTCGTTGACAATGGCAATTCCAACGGCAACGGTAAAGTCAGTGGAATATTAAATGGCAATGGCAAAAAGGAGGCGAAATTCATCCCCTTTGACACTTCAGAATTTGTTCAATCGGTGCTGTTTGTTCTGAGTGATGTTATATTTATTATACTCGCCTTCATTTTGACGTATAACTGGCGGATTATCCCATTCCTGCCTTATCAGCATTATTTCACTACCGCCGAATTGATCCTCTGGGTGAGCTGGTCAGTTATTTATTGGATTATTTTGCTGGGTGCTAATGACCTTTATAGATTAGAATGGGATACTTCGCGGATTGATGAAATTTTTACTGTGATTAAAGTTATCTTTTTGGGCACCCTTTTTATCTTCTTCCTCACTTTTGAGTTCCATTTTCCAATCATTATTGCCCGTCGGGTGCTGATTGTGTATGGTATTCTGTTAGTAACCGGTCTGAGCACCGGTCGCCTGTTGCTGATTGGATTTCTGAAAAATAATGATTTGCTGGGTTTCAAGAAGCGTCCGACGCTGGTAATTGGTGCTTCCCGCAGTGCGATTGATGTTGTCCGGAAGATCAAAAGCGTGCCTATCCTGAAATTTAAGATTATTGGGTTTATTGAAGATCGGGCAAACGGCAACATTGGCAAGCAAGTTCAGGGAATTCCAATTATTGGCGGCTTTGATGACATTCCGGGGATTGTCAAACGGGAAAAAATTAAAGAGGTAATTATCGCCCTGGATAATTCTGATAGCGACATAGTAATGAATATGATCGCGCTTTTCAGTCAATACAATGTTTCCATAAAATTGTTACCCAATTTCTATAATCTGATGTCCGGATTCAAGACCAGTCATATCTATGGAGTTTCGCTGATCCGGTTCTTTAGTTCCAATATGAAAACTTGGGAATGGCTATTGAAACGAATCATTGACATCTTTATTTCGCTAATCGTACTGGTTGCATTTTTACCAATCTGGATAATCCTTGCCCTGGGGATTATTATTGATTCACCGGGACCAATTTTCTACAAACAGAAACGGGTTGGTAAGAATAAACAGGAATTTGATCTAATTAAATTCCGTTCAATGGTCAAAAATGCCGAGGAACAAACTGGTCCTAAATGGGCCGTAAAAGAGGATCCACGAATTACCCGTTTTGGAAAATTTTTGAGAAAAATGGGGCTTGACGAAATCCCTCAATTTTTCAATGTTCTGATGGGTGAGATGAGTATCGTCGGTCCCCGTCCTGAAAGAATCTATTTCGTCAATGAACTGGAACAATCTATTCAATTTTACTCCAGGCGTTTGATTGTCAAACCAGGTATTACCGGTTGGGCGCAGATTAAGTACAAATATGATGAAAGTATTGATGATGTCCGGGAAAAATTGCGTTATGATTTATATTATATCGAAAATATGTCCATTTTACTTGACTTAAAAATCATTGTCCAAACCCTTTTAATTGGTATCCGTAAAAAGCACAAAGCAGCTTATAACTAATCCTTTTCGACAATTTCATCTACTCTTGATTAAAAATATTTTATATTTTATACTCTATGCGGGATTGGATTAAAAGTAATATTAAGGCATAGGTGAAAGAAGCATGTTAGATATTAAGCAGATACGCCAGGATCCGGAGAAGTTCAGAAAGGGATTAGCAGCGAAAAATGGTGCCGAAAACCTGGATCAATTACTGGAACTCGACCAAGAACGACGGGATAATATCACTAAAAGTGATGAGCTAAAAGCCATCCGTAATCGAGTGAGCGATGAAATTGCACAGTTAAAAAGGTCGCATCAGCCTGCCGAAGATAAGATTCAGGAAATGAAGCACCTTGGCCAGGAAGTCAAAATGCTGGATGATAAAATCCGGATCATTGAAGAGCAAATCCGGGCAATCATGCTCACTCTACCTAATATTCCCCATGAAACTGTGAAAGTCGGTCATACTCCGGAAGATAACGTCCTTATCAAAGAGTGGGGCAAGAAACAGGTCTACGACTATTCACTCAAAGATCACCTTGATCTGGGTGAGGCTCTTGGTATTCTGGATTTTACTCGCGGGGCAAAAATTGCCGGCAGCGGCTTTCCTTTATATAAGGGGGCTGGCGCGCGGTTGGAGCGGGCATTCTTCAATTTTATGCTCGATTATCATGTTGCCAGGCATGGGTATACCGAAATTTTTCCACCTTTCTTAGTTAATCGGGATTCGGCACTTGGAACCGGACAGCTGCCTAAATTGGAAGCCGATATGTATCTTGATGCTACCGATGATCTGCTGTTAATTCCAACTGCCGAAGTGCCGGTGACGAATATCTATCGGGATGAAATTTTAAATGAAAATCAGCTACCACTAAAGTATGCCGCCTATTCGGCATGTTTTCGGCGCGAAGCCGGTTCTTATGGCAAAGATACCCGTGGGCTCTCACGTGTCCATCAATTCAATAAGGTTGAGCTTGTTCGATTCACAAAGCCGGAAACTTCCTACCATGCGCTGGAGGAGCTGTTAACCGATGCCGAAGCAATTCTTCAGGCACTGAATCTGCCTTATCGGGTTGTTTCGCTCTGCTCCGGTGATCTGGGTTTTGCGGCGGCGAAATGTTATGACATCGAAGTCTGGGCGCCAGCTTCGGGAAAATATTTCGAGGTTTCCAGTATCTCTAATTTTGAGGATTTCCAGGCTCGGAGGGCGAACATCCGATACCGCCGCACTGCAGATGGAAAAGTAGCTTATGTCCATACTTTAAATGGTTCGGGAGTTGCCACTCCGCGATTGATGATCGCCTTTCTCGAAACTTACCAAAGTGACGAAGGGACGATTATTATTCCGGAAATTCTGCAGCCTTATACAGGCTTCGAAATCATCAAAACCCAATACTAAGCAGTGAAAGAAAATTAGAAAACAATTACAGGGAAAAATGATTCGAAATATAATAACCCTCATCGTTGTTTTTGTTATGACCGTAATTCTGGGAATAATCAATCTCCTCATTCTGCCGCTTCATAATGTTATCATGATCAGTTGGTCGTGGATTCTCCTGAAAGTTGCCGGGATTAAGTTAGATATTACCGGCCGCAAGCATATTCCTGCTCAAGGACCGGGTGTGATGATTATGAATCACGAAAGTGCTTTGGATATTCCTATTGCGGTTGTCGCTTTAAATGTGCCGGTGCGCTTTATGGCAAAACAGGAGCTCTTCAGAATACCAGTTTTTGGTTGGTGCTTGAGTTTATGTCATCATATTCCGATTGATCGCCAGGATACCAGGAGGGCTGTTGAATCTATCAATAAAGTCTCCAGTTCCATTATCAAGCGTAAACAATTTGTGATTGTCAGTCCGGAGGGTACCCGCAGCTATGATGGGAAAATCAAGCCTTTTAAAAAAGGGGGATTTCGTTTAGCGGAGCAGCAAAATCTGCCGTTAATTCCGGTTACCCTCATGGGCACCCGGTTTTGCGTACCTAAGAAATCTTTTAAACTTATCCCCGGGATAGTTCAAGTGGCAATTGATCAGCCGGTATATATAAGTGATTTTAATAATATTGATGAATGTATAAATCATGTCCGTAATATTATTGTCAATTGCAAGGAAAAGTACGAACAAAGTAGAGCTGTAATAGTTTGATCAACTGCTTTATCCATAACATTTCGGAAAGTCAAACGGTATATTACCGACTGGAACGCAACCTCTACCAGGCGTGGCTTTTTCAGCGTTTCATATTGAAAAATTTATTTACTTGCGACGGGCAGCCGCTTAGTATTATTGATCCCGGCCAACGCAATGAATCAGAGGGACCGGATTTTGTCAATGCTCAATTATTGCTGAATGGCTCGATTGTCAAAGGGGATGTCGAGATTCACACCGATAATGAAGATTGGTATCGTCACCAGCATGAACAAGACCCGAGATATAACAATGTTATCCTGCATGTCGTTCTGAATAGCGGTAAAGATCGGCCAATTTATACTCAGAACAATCGTCCAGTGCCTGTACTTATGCTGAAAGTCATTTCGGAGAGCGAGATTCAAGAGCAGAAGCATTGTGAAATGTGGAAGGGTGTCGAAGTTGAAGGATTGGTTGAGGTATTGGGAAAATATGCCGATCTGCGTTTTCGGCGCAAAGCCCAAGCAATTCAAACTGATTTGACCAAGTGGGCTCCAGCAGTCTATTTTTATCGGATGATTCTGGATGTCTTAGGTTATAGCCAGAATCGTAATTCTTTTCGGCAGTTAGCTGATTGTCTACCGCTTCCCTTGCTATATTCGCTGCTGGAAACTGTGTCTGAGTCAGAGCGGATTATTACCCTCGAGAGTATCTTGTTTGGAGTAACAGGATTTTTAGAGCAACCCAATCAAAAATATCTGCTGTCGTGTGGGGATTATTTTGATGGTCTGGTTGACCGCTGGCAATTGCTCCGAGATCGGATACCTGTTGGTAATTATCCTCATAGCTGGCATTTCGCCGGAATTAGACCGGTAAACCATCCGACTCGTCGGATCGCGGCATTAGCTCAGATTCTAACAGCCTTTTATCCGAATGATCCAGCCCAATCGTGGATTAATCAGGTTATCACTCAGCAATCCTGCCGTGAATTTATAGCCTGGGCAAAAAGCTATTTTCAACAACCGGTCGGTATCTGGCGTAATCACCCCCTGTTTATTCGGCCGAAAGTCAGGGTGTTGCTGGGTTCGCGACGATTGATGGATCTGGTGAGTAATCTTTTATTGCCTTTTGCTGCGGCAGTTGCTGCAATTCGTCAGGATAAGAAATTGCATCAAAAAGCGACTATTTTTGCGCGCGAAATTCCATGTGGTGAAATTCCGGCAAAGATTTTGAAATGGAATCAATCACTGCATTTGTTGCCAAACACATTGAGTAAAAATTACCTGATTCAAGGTGCAATTGAGTTTAATCGTAGGTTTTGTGAATTAAATTTATGTAAGTTATGCCCGTTAGAGAATTATGCTCATAGATAAAAAAATTATCTCCATTCCCCAAGCGCAAGAAATCATTGAAACTGCAACAAAAGACCGTCGGATGGTTGTTTTTACTAATGGTTGCTTTGATATTCTGCATGTTGGCCATCTGCAGCTGCTGGAAAAGGCAAAATCTTTTGGGGATATTTTAATTGTCGGCTTGAATTCCGACCGATCGGTTAGAAAATTGAAAGGTGCAATGCGTCCAATCTTACCTCAAAGAGATCGAGCCCGCTTACTTGCCGCTCTCGCAATGGTTGATTATGTGGTGATTTTCGATGAGGATACACCTCACGAATTGTTATCCCAGATAAGACCTCACATTCTGGTTAAAGGGAGCGATTATGCTTATCGGGAGATTGTTGGTAGAGATGTGGTACAGGAGGTTAAAACAGTACCCCTTGTTAGGGGTAAATCCAGCAGCCAAATCATTACAACGATACGTTCTGACCGGGAACAAACCACTTGATTATAAATCCTCGATAGCCTAAGTTTGCGCCTGTAAAAATGCGAGATTATAAGGATTTTAATGAATAAGGTAAAAAAAATTGTCGGCTTATTATTGGTTGCCCTGACTTTTTGTAATGCTGCTTATTCAATTGATCAAAGCACCAAGAATAGCCCGGATTCGGTAACTTCCGAAAACGATAGCGGGAGTCCGGAACTGTTTGATTTGATGTTTTCGGAAGCGAAGATCTTTTATATAGATGCGCTGATTGCCGCTTATTTTGGCGATACATCTGAGGCGAAGTACTGTTTTGACCGCTGCTTTGAAGTAATAGCGGGAATTAGTGATCTGGATACTCTGACCTTATTACAGCAAGATGATTTCGATCGTTTTTATAAAAAAATAACCTTTGATTTTCAAAACGATTTTGCTTATTTGAATGGCGATTCAGGAATTTATCGAGTTGAATTTATGCAGGATGAATTCAGCGAATCGGTATTTGATACGGTTGCTTTGGCGCATGATACCCTTGTAATTGTTGATGACCGTCCGGGTCATCTGCCGCTGGTCAAATCCCGCCAGATTAATCGGATTATCGAATATTATTCTAACAGGGAGCATGATCGTTTTCAGGAATGGCTCGATAACTCGGGACTGTACCGGGAACACATGGTGAAAATTTTAAAAAAGTATGGTCTTCCCGAAGAGCTGTTCTATTTGGCTTTGATCGAAAGCGGCTTTAATCCAGTTGCTTATTCCTATGCGCATGCTGCTGGACCCTGGCAATTTATTACTTCCACTGGGGCGCTCTATGGACTAAAGCGGAACTGGTGGGTTGATGAACGCCGCGACCCGATTAAGTCTACCGAAGCTGCGGCCCGCTATTTGAGGAAATTGTATGATGAATTTAATGACTGGTTTTTAGCCCTGGCAGCCTATAATACCGGTGAACTGCGGGTCTGGCGGGCTATTCAGCGAGAGGGGACAAGGGATTATTGGAAATTACGTTCATTACCGCGCCAGACCAGAAATTATGTTCCAACCTTAATGGCGGCTATCACGATTGCTATAAATCCGGAAGATTATGGATTCGAGAGTAAGCCCCATGATACCTGGCAGTGGGATGAGGTGATCGTGGACCGCAGCTATGAGTTCGAAGATATTGCCCGGGTTTGTGGAATATCTTCAAATGTATTGAAACAGTATAATCCCGAATTACGGCGGTGGATCACTCCACCGGATATGAGTAATTATACCCTGCGGGTTCCCATGGGAAAAGGAGCCGATTTACAGCAGAAATTGGCTGATTTGCCCGAAGCCGAGAAAAAACCGGAATTGATAACTCACACGGTGAGAAGAGGACAAACTATATCCTACATAGCCCAAAAGTATCGAATCAGTGTCTCCGCTCTGGTGACTGCCAATAATATTACCAATATCAACCAGCTGCGGATTGGTCAAGTTTTGAACATACCGGTCAATGATTATTATGCCAGTGCGGTTTTGAGCTCTGATCATGATATTGTCCTTCATCGAGTAAGGAAAGGTGAAACCCTCACTCAAATTGCACAAATGTATGGAACCAGTGTTAGTAAACTCCGTTCACTAAATAATCTCTACGGGAAAAGATATATCTATGCCGGTCAGAAGTTACGGGTTATGACTAAAAAGAATCCAGCAAGTTTTACCAATGTCCAATCTGCCAAGGGTGCCAAGATTGTACATGTGGTCAAAAAAGGGGAAACACTTAGTGAGATTGCCGAAGCGTACAAGGTCGGTTTAAGTAAAATCCGGGCCTGGAATAATCTGTATGGTGCAAGGTTTATCTATCCTGGTCAGAAGCTCGTTATTTATAAGTCCCAGGGAAGTTAAATCAAAAAGGAATTGTGAATAACTGCCGACAAACGTAAATTTATGTGTTCTTAGACAAAAGGGTAGCAAGTTATTGTTACTGTTTTAAATAAAAAGGAGATAATCTCTATTTTAATTCATAATCCCTCTTTAAATTGTCTATGAAAATAAGGAGGTAATACCGTGACAAAGGCTGACATCGTTGACATTGTATCGCATGCGACTGGGTTGACCAAAGTTGACACAGAAGCTGTAATAGATGGCTTCATTGCGACTATTACCAATTCGCTCCAGCGTGGGAAACGAATCGAATTTCGCGGTTTTGGTAGTTTTAGTTTGAAGGTGCGTAAGCCTAAGAAAGCCCGGAATCCGGGAACTGGAGAAGAAATACGACTGCCGGAACGGATCGTACCGGTTTTTAAACCTTCCAAAATATTAAAGAATAGTATCAAGGTAGATAACATCACCACGAGTAGAAAATAAGGTTCGATTTTAGGAGAGTTACAGTATGCCCTGCGGGAAGAAGAGAAAAAAGAGGAAAATCGCCACTCATAAACGGAAAAAACGACTCAGGAGAGATCGTCATAAGAAGAAGCTCAGATAGAAAAATCCTGCGTTCAAGGGAGTGGTGAGGGCGGTTCTGTCATTACCACTCTTTTTTTTATGGAAGAAAGAATCTATACCGTTTCAGAAATTTCCCGTGAAATCAAGCGGGTTATCGAGCAATTTATTCCACCGGTCTGGGTCGAAGGTGAAATTTCCAACTACTCTGTCAGTCGTGCCGGTCATATCTATTTTGCTCTGAAGGATGAGAATGCACTAATTAACTGTGTAATCTGGCGTAATGTTGCTAATTCCATCCCATTTCAATTGACCAGCGGCATGCATGTGATCGTGCGTGGGGATGTCATCACCTATGTAGCTCAATCTCAATATCAGATCAATGTCATGGAAATCAGAGCTGCCGGATTGGGCAGTTTGTATCTGGCATTTGAGACGTTAAAGCAGAAATTAAGCGCTGAAGGACTCTTTGCTCCGGAATTGAAGAAGCCTCTGCCACAGTTTCCAAGACGCGTCGGAGTGATTACTAGTCTCAGCGGAGCTGCTGTCCAGGATATTTTACAAGTCAGCCGACGCCGCAATCCGGCGGTTGAGCTAGTGATTTTTCCGGCTCAGGTGCAAGGCGATAAAGCTGCCGATACAATTATCGAAGGCATCCAAACCTTTAATCGTTTAGAAAATGTGGATTTTATTATTTTAGCTCGAGGTGGCGGTTCAATCGAAGACCTATGGGCTTTTAATGAAGAGAAATTGGTGAGAGCAATGGCCGACTCGCGATTGCCGATTGTCAGTGCCGTCGGGCATGAGGTGGATTTTACCCTGGCAGATTTTGTGGCGGATTTCCGGGCGCCGACTCCCTCTGCCGCCGCCGAAACGACCATTCCGGAAAGCACAATTATTCAATCAAGATTGAGTACATTGACCAGAAATATTTGCCAGCGAGTCAGCGAATTGTTTCGGCAGGATTACCAGACTTTTAAAAATTTGATTTCCCGGATCAAGGTGAAAAATCCCGTAGAGTTAATCCATCAGCATTATCAGCACCTCGATGAATTAGATAGACGAATGAGCCTGTCAGTAGTCCAAAGAATTAAGCACTCTAAATTAGGACTTGAAAAATTTACCAGTACCTTGCAGGCGTTGAATCCAAAACAGGTATTGCATCGGGGCTATTCGATTGTTTATCTTCGACCGACAACCGCAATAGTGAAATCGGTACAGCAAGTTCAAGGCGGTGAGGAGCTCGAAATTGAAGTTGCCGATGGCCGCTATGATGCGACGGTAACGTGAATAAAATCTAAGCTATAAAGGGAGCCCAAACATGCCCAAAAAAAGTTTTTCAATAGAAAAATCTTTCGAACGGCTGGAGGAGATTCTGGCGATTCTGGAATCGGGTGAAAGCGAATTGGAAAATTCCATTGCCTTGTTCGAAGAGGCTATTGCCATGTCTACAGAGTGCCAGAAACACCTGGCAGCCCTCGAAAAACGAGTGAAGGTGCTTGTCGAACAAGCCAATGCTAACTATATTGAAGAAGACCTGTCGGAGTAATTGAGCCTATGAGAATCGGATTACATCTTCATCCAAATTATCAGTCACTGGCAAAACCGCTGCAAGCCATAACGGATTTTTTGATTTCGAAGAACCAGCAGGTAATCTTGCCCGCGTCCGTGGCCCAACTTTCGGGTGAGTTGTCAAGTGCAGTAAAATTCTTAGCCGATGAGAAAATTCCCAAAGCTGTGGATGCAATGTTCAGTATTGGTGGTGATGGGACATTTTTAGGGGCTTCGCGACTGATGGCGAAAACCGACAAACCGGTACTTGGAATTCATACTGGTGGGCTTGGTTTTTTAGCAGATGTTTCATTAGAAAATTTTGAAGAGCGAATTGCAGACTTTTTAAGCGGTAATTACAAAATCGAACAGCGGAGTGTGCTGGGTGCACAACTGATCTTTCCCCAAAAAATGGAATCTTTTTTTGCTTTTAATGATTTTGTCATCGACAAGGGAAATGTGCCTAATATGATCAAGGTGCGGACTTATGTAGATAATCACTATTTTAATACCTATCGCGCGGATGGTCTGATTATAGCGACACCTACCGGTTCGACGGCTTATTCGCTATCGGCAGGCGGTCCGATTATCGCACCAGATTTGAATGTGATTGTGATCGCGCCAATCTGCCCGCACAGTCTCTCGGCTCGACCGGTGGTTCTGGCGGATAGCCAGACAATCAGAGTTGACTGTAGCGAATTAAACAGTGATGTCTCGCTGATTGTTGATGGGCAGATTCGTGTTCCCCTGCAGCAGTCAGAGAAAATCGAAATCCGCAGAGCGGATTTTACCTTGAAGGTTATCCGCTTTAAAGGCGATAATTTTTTTCAAACGCTGCGCACGAAAATGAACTGGGGATTGGACGCCAGAGGGAATTGAGCGAGTTTAGCTTTGAATTCCTTCCGTCTTTTTACTTTACCGTCATTTCGAGGCTCCCTAAGTGTCGGGAGACGAGAAATCGGTTGTATTATAGTGATAAATTTCACCTGATTTCTCACCCCGATGTAATCGGGGATTCGAAATGACATGTTGTAATGGACTTTTTCCTGGTTAGGAAGTTAAATCCCGTATCCAGAAAACAATTCAATTATATTCAACTATTGCTACTATTAGGTTCTTTAACAAAGAGCATCAATATGCCGGCTAGAATCGTCAGGCTCAGCGACAAATAGAAGGGCACCAGTAAACCAATTCTGTCCCAGAGTAAGCCGGCAATAAGGGAAGCCGGGAAGGCGCACAGACCAATGACCATCTGGTAGGTACCGATGCAACTTGCCCGGAATTTTTCGGGTGCAAGCTCGGAGACCAGGGTACTTTGCACGGGTTCGAGGGCACCTTTGTGCATACCATACAACACAAAGACTAAAATCATCAGCCAGTAAGATTTGAAGAAAACAATGTCGAGACAAACCAATGCCCAGAACAGCAAAGCAAGCAGCATCACGGTTCGCCGACCAATTTTGTCTGCCAGCTTGCCGAAAGGGTAAGAGCTGACCGAGGCAAAGAAAGTGTAAATAAGATAGAGCACCGGCACAAAGGCGATCTTAAAACCGGTTTGTTTGGCATAGATAAGCAGGAAGGAATAGGTAAAATTACCGACGGCGAATATAGCGCTGAGGGTCAAAAATAAAAGAAAATTACCGCTCAGGTCGCGGAAGTGTAATCCTTTGTAGATAGCCCGTTCGCTGGGGGAAGTCTCTTTGATTTTCACGATAATCAGGATCGAGCCGATCAGAGAGGGAATCGCCGCCAGAATAAATAAATTGCGGTAGCCGATTAAATTGAAAAAGGCGATGCAAATCAAAATGCCAACTACTGCACCAAGATTATCTGCCATCCGTAAAAAACCGAAATTTTTTCCGCGGTTTGCGTCGGTAGAAATATCAGCTATCAACGCATCCCGGGGTGCGCTGCGAATCTTGCCGGCACGGTCGAGAATTCGGAACGGGATCAAATGCTGCCAGATAGTCGAGAGACCATAGCCGATGCGCGAGCTCGC
>CAZJIU010000025.1:0-11520 GCA_964546145.1 uncultured bacterium | reverse complement strand
TTGCATCATCTGTTCGGACTGCCAGTAGGTATCGTGATGCTTGTTTTTAATATTCCCCTTTATTTTATCGGTTTGAAATTATTGGGGAAGACTTTTGGAGTGCGGACACTATATGCCTTTGTTCTTGTTTCGCTTTTTACCGATTTTCTCGATGATATACTTCATATCCCCGTACCGGATACCGAGCCATTTCTTGCGTCCCTTTTCGGCGGTATAATTTTGGGCATTGGTCTGGGTCTTGTATTTCGGTTCAAAGGGACGACCGGCGGTTCGGACATTATTGGTCAATTCATTAATAAGTACACCAATATTTCGGTAGGCACAGGTATCATGATTGTTGATTTCTTCGTGATAACTTTTGCCGGGATCGCTTTTCATGATATCAATTTAGCCCTTTACGGTTTCATTAGTCTCTATGCGTCGAGCAGGGTTCTGGACTTCATTCTGGATGGGATGGATTATGCGCGTTCATTTTACATTATCAGTGAAAAAAAGGATGAGATTATAAAAGTAATTACCGAGGACATGGAGCGCGGCGGCACCGAAATCCTTGGCAGAGGTTTTTTTACCCATGCCGAACGAAATATTCTTTACACAGTGGTGACCCGCAAGGAAGTTGCATCATTACGACAGGTGGTTCAACAAATTGATCCCAAGGCGTTTGTGATAATCGCTAATGTGCATGAAGTTCTTGGCGAGGGTTTTCGTCCGAGAGTTTAAGCGGGATTGTAATTATTATAAGGAAAATCATGGATAAGCGAATATTAGTTAAAGTTAATGATCTAACCGATTTTACAACGGAAATTTTAATAAGTGTCGGGCTGCCCCGGAAAGATTCTGAAATTACCGCCGATGTTTTGGTAACTGCCGATCGGCGGAATATCGAATCGCATGGAGTGGCGCGCTTAAAACGTTATGTGGATGGTCTTCGTAGCGGAGTTATCAATCCTGCCGGGAAAATCACCATCATTAAGGAGACGCCGGTTTCACTGGTCATTGATGGCAACGGTGGAATGGGGCAACCGATTGCACAATCGGCAATGGAATTGTGCATCGTGAAGGCAAAACAAAATTACCTGGGCTTTGCCGCCGTGCGCAATTCGAACCATTACGGGATTGCCGGATACTATACGATGCTGGCTTTGCAGGAGGATCTGATTGGGATTTCGCTGACGAATTCCGCCCCGCTGGTCGTGCCGACTTTTGGCAAGGATATGATCATCGGCACTAATCCGATATCCATCGGTTTTCCGACGAAATCTCATAGACCTTTTCTGCTGGATATGGCAACCTCTACGGTTCCGCGGGGGAAGCTGGAAGTCTATTCGCGCAAGGGGATGGCGATGCCGGATTCCTGGGCGTGTGATGAACAGGGGCGACCTACGACTAATGCAACCCAGGTGCTGGATAATCTGATCAATCGGCGGGGTGGCGGACTTCTGCCGTTAGGCGGTGGTACTGAAACAACCGGTGGACATAAAGGCTACGGTTTGAGTGCCGTGGTTGATATCCTGTGTGGCGTTCTGGCTTCGGGGGCGGTAGGGTTGGATGTTTATGGTAAAAAGGATGCTCCTTCGGAGGTGTGTCATTTCTTCGGTGCGATTAATCCCGAGGCCTTTATGGGATTGGCTGAAATTCAGGTTAATATGGATTATTTTATTAATATGTTAAAACAGAGTGCCAAAGCCAATGGTCAGACAGTTATCTATATTGCCGGTGAAAAAGAGTGGGTTGCCGAGGAGCAAAATCGGGAGACCGTGACAATCCAGGATAAAGTCTTTGTTACTCTCAATACAATTGGCAGCGAGTTTGGATTGCAGCTAATGGCGATCGAATAATTGAAATATTTTTTCAGAAATTTTATGAATATATCGAGCTAATTGTTATCTTACGTTTCAAATAAGAAGGAGTATTTTAAGCGATATGATTAGAAATTCAGAAATTGGACAGCTGGCAGCGAATACCATCCGGTTTCTGGCTGCCGATGGCGTTGAGAAGGCCAAATCCGGTCACCCGGGAATGCCGATGGGTATGGCCGATTGCGCTTTTGTGCTATGGAGTAAGTTTTTAAAATTTAATCCTAAGGATCCACAATGGTCTGGCAGAGATCGGTTTGTTCTCTCGGCTGGTCATGGCTCGATGTTATTATATTCGCTACTTTATCTGGCGGGATATGATGTTACTCTGGATGATCTGAAAAATTTTCGCCAGTGGAATTCACGAACACCGGGACATCCGGAATATGGTTGTCTGCCGGGTGTGGAAATGACGACCGGACCGCTGGGTCAGGGATTTAGTGCTGGTGTCGGGATGGCTATTGCCGCCAAAATGACCGCTGCGCGACTCGACAAAGAATTTTCACTGTTTGGTAATCAGCATATTTTTGGAATTGTCAGTGACGGCGATCTGATGGAGGGTGTGGCTTCGGAAGCCGCTTCTCTGGCCGGGCATCTGAAACTGGGCAATATCGTTTATCTTTATGATGATAATAAAATTTCGATTGAGGGCAGTACAACGCTCGCCTTTTCGGAAGATGTCGCTACTCGGTTTAAGGCATACGGATGGCAGATTATCCGCACTGACGGCCATAATCACCAGGCGATTGCTGAGGCGATTCAAAAAGGTGTTGACGAGAAAGAGAAGCCGACTCTGGTTATTGCCCGTACGCATATTGCTTTTGGCGCGCCCAATAAGCAGGATACAGCAGGTTCTCACGGTGCTCCATTGGGTGAAGACGAATTAAAAGCAGCCAAGGAAAACCTGGGCTGGCCGGTGGATAAATCTTTTTATATACCGGATGAAGTACTCCAATTTTTCAAGCGCCGGATTGCCACATTGCAGCAGGAATATGATAAATGGATGGCAGATTTCAAAATCTGGCAATCGCGGTATCCCGAGCTGGCTCAGCAACTCGATCGGCAATGGGTAGAGCAGCAAATTGATCGTTTGGAAGAGGATTTGTTGAAAAATCTTACTAATGCTCCGGCGGCAACCCGCAAATTATCCGGGAATGTCATCCAGAAAATTGCCGAATACCTCCCCGGATTTTGTGGCGGCTCAGCCGATCTTGCGCCGTCAACCAATACCTTAATGAAAGCATACGGCTCGATTCAAGCCGGTCAATTTGATGGTCGAAATCTTCATTTTGGAGTTCGAGAACATGCCATGGGCGCAATTCTCAACGGTATGGCACTTTATGGCGGAATCATTCCGTTTGGGGCAACATTTCTGCAGTTTGCCGATTATATGCGACCGGCGATCCGGTTGGCGGCAATGATGAAAATCCAGGTCATCTATGTATTTACTCACGACAGTATTTTTGTAGGTGAGGATGGACCGACTCACCAGCCAATTGAGCATCTGGCGGCACTGCGGACTATCCCGAATTTGACCGTGATTCGTCCGGCAGATGCTTGCGAAACGGCACTTGCCTGGACGATTGCACTCAGAAATCATGCTGGTCCAACGGCCCTTATTCTGACTCGTCAGAATGTGTCTCCGGTTGACCATACCGGGACGGGACTTAAGCAAGGTGCTTATATCATTTCCGGTTCTGCCCGAGAACAAATCCCTGAACTGATTATTATTGCCAGTGGTTCGGAATTGAGTCTGGCAGCAGCTGCCGGGGAGGAATTGATTCGTGAGGGGCATTCGGTGAGAATTGTATCGGCACCTTCACTCGAGTTATTTAAACAGCAACCAGTGACCTATCGGGATGCTGTAATTCATCCGCATGGAGCAAAGGTTGTTGTTATCGAGGCTGCCAGCTTAACTGGCTGGGGTGATGTCATTCGTAATCCCTTACTGAAAATCGGGATTGAAAGGTTCGGCGAATCGGCGCCCTATCAAATCCTGGCAGAAAAATTTGGCTTTACCAAAGATCAGGTCCTGGCGAAAATCAAATCCTGGCTTAATCAGTAGTTGCGTGACATCAGTATTTATTATTAAATATTGAAAAAATAAAAACCTTTGCAGTTGCGACAAAGGTTTTTTTAAGATGATTCAAAGAGAGTTAGAGATAATTACTAGGTAGGTGAATAGCGTTGAATTCGTTTGGCGGCTTTGGCACGACGCATCCGTTTTTCGGCGCTCGGTTTCACATAATAGGCATTTTTCTTGACATCTTTCAGGATGCCGGCTTTTTCGAATTTCTTCTTGAAACGCCGAATTGCCTTTTCCAGGTTTTCGTTGTTATGAACGATTACTTGTACCATTTAACGTTAATTCACCTCCCTTCAGATTTAGTAGTTTACCCTAGATAAGCTCTAAGTTTTTTACTGCGTGATTTGTGACTTAACCGGCGAATTGCATTCTCTTTGATCTGGCGAATCCGCTCGCGGGTCAAATTAAATTCCTCGCCAATTTCATTCAATGTCAGGGCATATTCCCGATCAATCCCGAAATACATTTTAATGACATCGCGCTCCCGGTCCTTGAGAGTATTGAGGGCATCGCGGATTTCCTGCCGCAGCGAATCCAGCATCAAATCGCTGTCCGGAGTGGGCTGCGTGTCGTCTTCGATGACGTCAATCAATGAATTTTTCTCGCCATCCCGGAATGGGGCATTCAATGACTGATGCTTACGTGAAATTCGAATGGCGTCGGTGACCTCATCGGATTTCAGATCGAGTCCCTGGGCAATTTCATCCTGACTGGGAGCTCGTTCATACTGTTGCTCTAAATTCTCAGCCTCTTTGGTGATTTTACTGATTGTTCCGACCCGGTTCAACGGCAGACGGACGATCCGGGAATGTTCGGCAAGTGCCTGGAGGATTGATTGACGAATCCACCAGACAGCATAAGAGATAAATTTGAATCCCCGGGTTTCATCGAATCGCTCGGCAGCTTTAATCAGACCCAGGTTACCTTCATTGATTAAATCCGTCAGGGGTAAGCCCTGACCCTGATAGTCTTTAGCGACACTGACCACGAAGCGCAGGTTCGACTCGGTCAATTTCTTGAGGGCTGTCTGCCGCTCCGTTAGGTCGCTGCTGCGCATTCGCTGGGCCAGTTCGATTTCCTCATTTGGAGAGAGTGGCTCAAAGTTCCCAATTTCTTCAAGGTACTTACTGAGCGCACGATTTGAATCGGATGAAGATGATTTTTTTGCCTTTGTAGACATATTCTCCAATTCCTTTTAGGACGGTTAAAAAAGCGGGCTAATTTACAACGCCTAACCCAAAAAAACAATTAGCATTAATTATCAATTATCTATTTTATTAGAATGGATAAATTGGGAAGAGTTACACTTTAATTTGTTTTTTATTTTGAATAATCATATAATCCAAAGGTGAAGAAATCTCTTTTTTATTGATCTATTACGAATTTATTCTGAGGGATAGGTTTTTCTCGAATATCAAAACACAGGGGGAATAAAATGATTCATGAAACAATCAGATTCTTGTCTAACCGCGGATTTTTGATATTCTTTGCCGTACTGATTATTTGCAGCTGGTGTGGCTTTAAGGAACCATCGGTACGACTCAGACAAAACTTTGGTAAGAACTGGAAATTTCACCTGGGCGATGTTAAGCAGGCAGCGGAATCAAATTTTGATGATAGTGAGTGGCGGGTTCTGAATCTTCCGCATGATTGGAGCATTGAGGGACAATTTAGTCCGGATAATCCGGCGACGCCTGGCGGTGGAGCTCTGCCCGGTGGGATTGGCTGGTATCGAAAGAGCTTTCATATCCCGGCTGCCCCAAAAGACAAGTTATGCTTCATTGATTTCGATGGCATTTATCGAAATAGTGAGGTATGGATCAATGGTCATTACCTGGGGCTACGTCCCTATGGATACATCTCGTTCCGTTATGATTTGACGCCCTATTTGAAATATGGCAAAGAGGAGAATATCCTGGCAGTTAAAGTGGATAACAGTCAACAGCCAAATTCGCGCTGGTACTCGGGTTCGGGAATATATCGCAATGTCTGGTTGATTACGGTGGGTAAGGTTTATTTTGACCACTGGGGGATATTTATTACTACTCCTGAAATTGATGCTCAGATTGCAAAAGTCAATTTAAAAACCAGAATCCGCAATACAACAGCGCGAGATCAATCGGTGAAACTGATGACTAAAATATTCAATGCTGACAATCAAGAAGTTACGGTTGTTAGTTCGGTAGTGTCGGTGTTAAAGGATTCGGTCAGCGAAATCGAGCAGAATGCCATTGTTAAAAATCCCTGTCTGTGGAAAGTGACCAGTCCCTATCTCTACCGTGCAGTTTCGCAGATATGCATTGAGGGTAAAGTAGTTGATAATAAAGAGACATTCTTTGGGATTCGCAGTTTTGCTTTTGACAGTGAGAAGGGATTTTTTCTAAACGGCGTACCAATGAAAATCCAGGGAGTTTGCAACCATCATGACCTGGGCTGTCTGGGCGCGGCAGTCAATACCCGGGCGCTCGAGCGGCAGCTGGAAATAATGCGCGGAATGGGTGTCAACAGTCTCCGCACTTCCCATAATCCGCCAGCACCCGAGCTGCTTGACCTGTGTGACCAAATGGGTTTTCTGGTAATGGATGAAGCGTTTGATATGTGGCGGAAAAATAAGACGCCCTACGATTATGCCTTAAACTGGGATGAATGGCACCAGCGTGATCTGGCGGATATGGTTCGGCGCGACCGCAATCACCCGAGTGTGATTATCTGGAGCATTGGCAATGAAGTGATAGAGCAGTGGGATCGGAAAGATAGCAGCGGAATTATCATTGCCAAGGAGTTAGCTGAAATTGTCAGGAGTCTCGACCCGACTCGTCCTATTACGTCAGCCTGCAATGACCCCAATCCACTTAATCCAGTGATCAAATCGGGGGTACTCGATTTGATCGGCTATAATTACAGTCATCGGATTTTTGAGCAGTTTTCTGAAACTTACCCTGGGCAGAAATTTATTGGATCGGAGACCACTTCAGCCTTAGCTACTCGCGGTCATTACGATATGCCCTCGGACAGTATTCGGCGCTGGCCGGTACGTTGGGATGTAGCATTTAAGACCGGAAATCCTGACAACACCTGTTCGGCTTATGATAATTGCAGTGCGCCGTGGGGTTCAACTCAAGAAGAGACCTGGAAAATAGTTCGGAAGCACGCTTTTCTGTCAGGTATCTACATCTGGACTGGTTTCGATTATCTCGGCGAACCAACGCCTTACGACTGGCCTTCACGCAGCTCTTATTTCGGGATTATTGACCTGGCGGGTTTCCCCAAAGATAGTTACTATTTTTATAAAGGTGAATGGACAGACGAACCGGTGCTGCACCTCTTTCCCCACTGGAACTGGAAAGGGGGTGAAGTCGTAGATGTTTGGGCTTATACTAATTGTCTTGAAGTTGAACTGTTTCTGAACGATGTATCCCAGGGAATTCAACTCAAGTCAGACGAGAACCTGCATCTGATGTGGCGTTTGAATTTTGTGCCTGGCACACTTAAGGCTGTTGGCCGGAGGGATGGTCAGGAGATCCTTACTAAGATCGTGAAAACAACTGGACCTGCGGCTAAAATTGTCCTTGAGGCTGATCGGACAGAAATCAATGCTGATGGTAATGATCTGTCATTTATTACGGTCCGGATTCAGGATCAGGAGGGGATACTTGTGCCTGATGCTGATAATTTAATCCACTTCGATATTCGCGGCCCGGGAGTTATCGCCGGAGTTGATAATGGCTTGCAAACGAGCCACGAACCTTTTCAGGCTAACTATCGTAAGGCGTTCAACGGACTATGTCTGGCTGTGATCCGAGCTACCGAAAATCGGGGAACTATTACAGTTAATGCCAATTCCGATGGATTGGAGTCGGCAACTATTCAAATCTATGCTAAATAGGGCTTTGTCTGATAAGAGGATTGGTTTTTGGAAAGACCTGTTTTTGCAATTCTGATTTTTACCCTGAGTGTTACTATTTTTTCCCAAACCTCTTCTTTAGAGACTTCAGAAGCTAATTCTCCCTTATCGGTGGAAAAAGGACTTATGGGAGGTTTAACAGCTGCTAAGCTTTGGGGACTTGAAGCCAACGCGCCGCTCTGGAAACCGGGCTTTTGGGCCGGGATTTACTGCATAGTTCCAATTGCAAATAATTTAAACATTCGCCCCGAATTCAATTTCAGCATGAAAGGATATCGCTATTCCTATGTGGTTGATGAAGCCTCTCAGAATAATCGGAGGTACGCCAGTTTAAAATTGAATTACCTTGATATTCCGGTATTATTTCAATTCTCGGTCACGCTGAGTGAACTTCTTAACCCTGATTTTTTTATTGGACCCTGTGCCAGCGTCAATCTCAAGGCGACGGTGAGTAATAAAATCGGAGATGAGGTAGTGGATAATGTCGTTAATACCGTGCGTAAACTTGATTTGGGAGCAATTGCCGGATTCCGGACGCCAGTATCTCATCGTTTGTATTTCAATCTTCGGGGAGGCTGTGGTTTTTTAACGATTATCAATGTCAAGCATCCACCTGAAAAGTATAATCTCTGGTTATGTGGCGGCATCGAATACAATTTCTAAATAGTTACTATTTTTTAGTCAGTCGGAAAATTTTGCTGGTTTTAGGTATTTTTTGGTATTGCATTCGAATTATGAATTTATGATATTTGTACATAGATGTTTATGGATTGAAAACTAAAAATAATATTTAATGACTGGTTTGACCGATTTAAAGGGTTGAGGTTTTGATTACGGCTGAGGGGCAGATTAAGACTGGTAGATTTATTGGGATAGAAGTTCTCGGTCATATGCAACTCGATACCGAAAGGAACATGAGTCATTCACTATTGGTGTTTGGTGGCGATGTGCATTGATACTAAGATTTTTGATAAATAAAAAAATGGAGCCTCGCGAAGAGGAAGCAGGGAGGAAAAAATGCGGCATAGCGTACGAATAGTCAGGATGCTTAGCTTGATTTTGGCATCTGTCTTTCCAGTGCTTGTTTGGGCTGGCACTACCGGGAAAATAGCTGGCATTGTAACGGATAAGGATACCGGAGATCCGATTATGGGAGCCAATGTAATAGTTGTCGGAACAACGTTGGGAGCTGCGACAGATCAAGCCGGGCAATACACAATTTTATATGTTCCACCGGGGACTTATGAGATTCAGATATCGGTTATTGGATATGCTAAAACGACGGTTAGCAATGTTAGAGTAATGATTGATCAAACTGCCCATGTCAATATAGAACTCGAAGTGGAAATTATTCAGGGTGAGACCGTAACAGTCGTAGCCGAACGGGAAATAATTAAAACCGATGTAGCTACCAGCACCGTGGCAATCAGCGAGAGGGACTTAGTCAATTTGCCCGTAGCTAATTTGCAAGATGTTATCGGACTTCAGGCCGGTACGGCGGTGCTGACCGATAGGTATAATGTTGGTAAGTTTCAGATTCGGGGTAGTTTTGGGGATCAGGCTTTGTTTCTACTGGATGGTGTTACCATGAGAGATCCCCGGAATAATCAGGCGCTAACCAAAGTGGCATTGAGTTCGGTGAAAGAGATAACTGTTGAAAGAGGCGGTTTCAATGCTGAGTATGGGCAGGTCCAAGCCGGGATTATAAATATTGTAACAAAGGAGGGTGGCAGTAAGGGTTATTCGGGCAGTATTATGACGAGAATAACTCCGCCTGCACCAAAATATTATCGCGGTCATGGCATCCCGGATGTCCAAGATCCCAACTCTTACTGGTTACGACCTTACTTAGACGATGATGTCTGCTGGGTTGGAACGGCTAACGGTTCGTGGGATGAATATACCCGAAACAAATATCCCTCCTTCATTGGTTGGAATCAGGTTTCAAAGCAGCTAATGGAAGACAATGATCCAAGTAATGACCTGACCCCTTTGGGCGCCCAGCGTGTTTTTCTATACGAAAGCCGAAAAAGGCAAAACAATAAAATGGCTGATTATGATATTGATGCCGGTTTTGGTGGGCCAGTACCCCTTATTTCTGAGCAACTTGGAAATCTGCGGTTTTATACGTCTTATCGCCGGCAAAGAGATGTTTTGCTTTTTCCGATGACCAGACCTGATTATACTGATTATGACTGGAGACTGGTGCTCAACTCTGATATTAGCAAATCAATAAAACTGAGTGTCTCTGGCCTGATTGGCAATATTGCTACCGTGGAGGATAACTGGACTAAAGGAGCTTATCCCCATTATCCGATAGAAATTGCCGGTGGTACCGGCGGCAGTGCTTTATTTAATATGTTTAGTGACTGGACCTATAGTCTCACCGATATTTCACATCAAAATCTGGCAGTTAAATTAACTCATACGCTAAGTTCGAAGACTTTTTACGAAGTATCTTTGGAGAATTTTCGCCGCCATTATTATTCTCGTCCCCCTGAATTACGGGATACATCCAATGTCTATGAAATTGTACCCGGTTTCTATGAAACATCAAATCCTTTCGGCTACTGGCCAACTGCCACCTCTAATGATGGGATTATTATTTATGCCGGTGAGCAACACTGTCTGGCGCGTGACAACTCAACGGCCAGTGCCACAACCATCAAAGCTGATATGACCAGTCAGGTTAATTTTAGTAATCTGGTCAAAACCGGCTTTGAGTTTGTCTATCATAACCTTGATCTCGATTATGGTTTTATTCAAATGCAAACTAGTGGTAATCTGTATAACTGGCATGTTCAGATGCATACCTATCCGGTTCGAGCCGCAGCTTATATTCAGGATAAACTGGAAACCAAAGGATTTACTTTGAATGCCGGTCTGCGCTTCGATTATAGCAATTCGCGGACTGACTGGTGGAATATTGATCCCTATGATCCTAATTTTATTTCCTCGAAATACAACGAAGATCGCCAGTTCGACGAAAGGAAATCCCGGAGTCAGTGGCAACTCAGTCCACGTCTGGGGATTTCCCATCCGATTACCGAAACTTCCAAGCTATTTTTTAACTATGGCCATTATAAGCAGATGCCCAATTATGAGAATATGTTTCGGGTAGATCGGCGCGCGGATCAATCCTTGGTGCGCATCGGTGATCCCAATCTGGTTCTGGCCAAGACTATTTCCTATGAACTGGGTTTTGATAAACTACTGCTGAATAATTTGCTGATTCAAATTGCCGCTTTCTATCGTGATATTTCTGATCAAGATACGGTTACGACTTATTATTCAATTCAAGGAGTCCGTTATACAAAGACAACTAGTAATCGGTATCAGGACATCCGCGGTTTTGAATTGACTTTGCGCAAAACCACTGGTCGCTGGTTCTCCGGCTTTGCCAACTATACGTATCAGGTTACCTCGAGTGGTAACTTTGGGCGTGAAGAGTTATATCAAGATCCCGCCAAACAGACTGATTATGACGAACAGACGGTTAAAATATACCAAATCCGACCTATTCCGACACCGGGTGCTCGAACTAATCTAAGTTTCTATACTCCCGATGATTTTGGACCGAAATTGTTCGGACAAAACATTCTTGGTGGATTTTTAATGAACATTTTATTGAATTGGAGTCAGGGTGGTTGGACTACTTATAATCCCAAAAATGT
>CAZJIU010000024.1:0-26281 GCA_964546145.1 uncultured bacterium | reverse complement strand
ACCAGAGAAAGGATAATTAATAACATTAACACTACCTTTTTTGAATTCATTTTAACCTCCTGAATTGATTTGAATAGCTAAGATTCGTCAATGATATTACCTTCTAATTTTGAATTGAAACAAAGCTTTTGAAATCATCACCTCCTTCGTTGTTTAAGCAATTAATTAAACACCATTCATCGTTACAAGTTCTTTTCTCTCGATCTGAGTTATAAAAACTTAACTCACGGGAAAATCTTTCGCTTCTATCACCTCCTCTCACACATTTTAAAAGTTTTTGTTTAGAAGCAAACATCTAATTAAGGTAAAATTTTATCCCCCCAATCTTGCCTTAGTTATGTTCTTGAAATATCATGACAAAACATAAATAATAGTCTTCAAAAAACCTACCAAAATAGTAATGACCTTAAAGGTTAAAAAAAGCCATTTTCCCCAGCATTGTAGAATCCCGTCATTATTTCATTTATTTGTTCAGAGTTCGCCAAAGACTCTCACACCTGTCAATAAACGGTTAACTTTCTACCATAAAATATTTTAGTATAACACCCTCCTTAAACTTCCTTGGTTTTAATTATAATTGAACCGTTTTAATAAGTCAAGGAAAAACTGCCATTGATGTTCGATACCCTGGGTTTAATTTATCGTCAATAACTCTCTTGGTCAGCCCAGATGCCTGAATAAAAAAGCAGACAGACAACGAATTGTTTATTCCAAGATATTTTTCGAGGCAAGCTATCATTTTTCTATGTCCTCCAACACCGGGTTACGCCGGATTAAATCAGTCATTCAGAGCCATTTAAGAGATTGACAAGGTATCCCGACTAATCGCGCAGATAATTGAGACTTTCAGAAAAGTAGAAAGGAATTTAATTATCAGGTGTTTTTACTATTACTGGCGGGGGATCCCGATCTATCGTGCTCCGTAGGGGTCCCGCTTTGCGGGAAAACCACCAACACAGGAATTCTTAGGAAAATAAAAAGGAAGTTAATTATCAGGTGTTTTTACCATTACTGGCGGGGGATCCCGATCTATCGGGAAACCACCGATGCAAGGATTTTCATGAAAGTAAAAGAGAAGATAAAAGTCTGATATTTTTACTTTTTTTACTATTTGTGGCGGGGGACGGAATCGAACCGCCGACACAGGGATTTTCAGTCCCCTGCTCTACCGACTGAGCTACCCCGCCACGATTTCAAAGTACACGCTACCCTTCATTGAGGGTAGCGAAGGAGGAAACTGCCTGTCCCGATTACATCGGGAAGCTACCCCGCCACTCAAAAAGCGGTGTAATTTATGATATTCTCTCTAAAAGCAAAAATATATTTTACGCGACTTGTCGCTCCCCGGAAAATCCACTATATTTGCCTCATCATGAAAGCAAAAATAATCCTCGAACAACTGGCTCAATTCCCGCATCGCGGTGCTACCACTCCCGAAGAATTGCAGGCTGCCAAACTCTTGAAAAAATTACTTGCTGAAAAACAAATTCCAGCAGATTTGGAAGATTTTAAAGCTACTTCATCCTATTCCTGGGAAGTAATCTTGATTTCTTTGACAATGATTGCCGGAGCTGTTATTAGTCCCTGGCTTTCCCGGTTGGCAACCGCCCTGGCTCTATTGGGTTTCTGGAGCTACATTCGCCATTTTGACGGTCGTTCGACCGTTTTCACGCCGTTTATTCACAAAAAGAATTCGCAGAACGTCATTGCCAAAGTAGCAGGTTCCCGGGAATCCTCCCGCCATTATATTCTCATGGCTCACTACGACAGTGCTCGCGCCTCGGCTGTCTTTGCTCCCCAAGTAGTTAAAAATTTCCGACAGACATTTTTATTTAATACGGCTGTAGCCGCCGGGACAATTATCTGGGCTTATCTGGGTGAATACTGGGGATCTTTCTTATGGTTTAAAGTAATCTGTGGCTTATTGGCACTTAACCATTTAATAAATGTTATTATCCACATCCACCGCGAAATCGCTCACCATTTCGTCCCCGGAATCAATGATAATGGTTCCGGAGTTGCGGCTATTTTCGAAGTCCTTGAAAATCTGAAGGAATATGGACTCAGGAGTAATCTCTGGGTTGTCTTTACAGGCTGTGAAGAAGCTGGAATTCAGGGTGCCAAAGCCTTTCTGAATGAGCATCAGTCGGAGCTGCCAGTCGGCGATACGTTCCTGATAAATCTGGATAATGTTGGCAATGGGAGGCTGCATTATGTCACCGGTGAGGGGATGTTGTTATACCACAATTACGACGAAAGTCTGGTTAGCATTTGTGCCGATTTAGTTAAGCGCCCGGAATATTCCGATATTCTACCACTGCAATACCGCCGGGCTTATTTCGATGCGTTGACTTTCACCCAACATGAATATCCCTGCACAACACTCATCGCTCTTGATCAAAACGACATTATTCCCAACTGGCATTGGTATAGTGATACTCTAACTAATATTGATTTTGCTACTATCGAGACAGCTGCTAATTTCACAACTGCTCTGATTAAATCCTTAGACTCACACTAACCAATGAATCACAAAAGGCGGACAATTCTGATAATCATACCAATCCTGCTTTTTCTCACCACCACGGCGACCTTCCTGTATTTCCGTGAAACGCCATTACCAGATACCGGCAGTATAATGCTCCCGTCGCTGATATCTACTGTTGAAATTATAACTGATGAGCACAAATTCTGCCACATCTATGCCCAAAATGATCACGACCTCTTTTTGGCCTTGGGTTATCTTCACGCTTCCCACCATCTGGTAAAAATGGACAAATTCCTGCGTGCCGCTAACGGCACATTATCGGAAGTATATGGCACTCCAACAAATTCCATGGATATTCTTTCGAGCACCATTGGATTCCATAATTTCGCGGAAAAGAATTTGACCAGCGTAGACCCGGAAGTCTTATTAATTCTGCAGGCATATTGCGATGGAATCAATTCCTATATCGAGCAAAATCGGTATAATTTACCAAAAGAATTTAAATGGAAGCATTATCACCCCGCTCTGTGGCAGCCAACAGGCTGTCTGGCTATTCAGCGTATGTTAGCCTGGCTGCTCTCCGATCACTGGCTAAAAAAAATGGTATTCTACAAGCTGCTGGAAGTATACGGATTAGAAAAAGTCAGGGCTGGATTCCCCGAAATCCAGAATTGGCCGGATGTTATTTTCCCCCAATACGAAACTTTGTTTTTTCCACCAGTAAACCTATTCCTATCGGCTAACCTTAAACTCCGGGATTTCCTGGGGCTCTCGGAACAAAGAGAACCGTCGAGCTGGGTAATCGCTCAAGATAAGCTGACAACCTCAGGAACGATCATGGGAGTTGATCTACCCGATTACTTACTGGATTTCCATGAAATTAGTGAGTTGATCAGTCCCAGATTTGAGGTCATGGGTATTTTCATTCCGGGTATGCCTTTTTCCTTCAGTGGTCAAAATGCTGAAATCCTCTGGAATGCCTCCATTCAGCCCCTGGATAACCTGGAATTTTTAATTTTTCCCCTTTCTGAAAATCAGGATGCTTATCAATATAAAAATCAATGGCTGCCCTTCACGGAGCGCTTTGAAAAGCTCACCGGCCGGAAACATCCCGATACAACTTATACGATCCGGAGCACTGCTTTCGGCCCGGTGATCGGTTATGCGCCCGGTCCATCTGCAAATCAGGCGATTGTCCTAAAGTGGAAGGGATTGGACTTTACCGATGATTTCAAAGGATTATACGAATTGAACTGCGCTTCCTCCTGGAATGAGTTCATAGCAGCTGCCGAATTTCTGAAGCACCCTGCCACAATCGTTGATTTCGCTGATAAGGAAGGTAACATCGGTTTGGTTCAATATTACTCCGATCTCTATTATGATCCGATTATCTGTAATCTCAGCACAATCTCCAGAATTTACGAGCCTGGATATATTGCTCCGATCCAGCTTCTGCTGCGCGACTATAATCCGTCAAATGGCATCATTTTCCATCAAACGCACTTACCGGACAATACAGTACCCAGTAAAACACAATTGATAGATTTACTATCCGTTATTAAAATGGTTTCCTTGGATGAGTTAAAATCTGCCCAGATTTATAAACAGGATTATTTAGCCAGCCTTTTTCTGCCGATATTTTTTGAAATAATCTCCGATTCGGATCTCATGTCTCCTATGCAGCAGCAGGCTTTCCGGATTCTGAAAGAGTGGAATTACCGGGGTCAACCAAATTCGGTAGCCTACGGTATCTTTCAGACACTTACCAGTCAGCTGTTTGCCGATATTTATCAAGACGAGCTGGACTTAGCCGATCAACAGCTGTTCGACCAACTTAGAAAGCTCAACAATCTCAATACTCGCAATATTGTTTTATTATTATCTGGCGGAGAATCCGAATGGTTCGATGATATTCGCACTCCCGAGGTCGTCGAAAGGCGGAAGGAGATCGTGCTGCGCGCCTTTCAAAATTCCATTCAGCAGCTGGCAAATACCCACTCTCCCAACTTCAGCGAGTGGACCCCACTAAGCATCTTTCCAGCAGAAGGTCTAATTAGTCTCAACCTGTTTCTGACCCTAACACCGCGGCGACAATTTCATCTGGTCCAAGGCGAAAATCGCAAACCGGTTTCATTTCTAAACACCAGGAAATTTTCAATCAACGAGATTCGACTAAAACCGAATAATCGCTTCGAACTTATTAGCAAAAACGCCAAGCTACTAAGCTTGCTACCGGAACATTCCGGTCAGCAAATCAAGAATTGAACAGTGTCCGTTTATCGTCCAGCATCTCGCGGATAGCCGGCAGGATGAATACATTGGACAAATCCATCCGACTGAGCACCTCGAGCATAAAATCCAATTGCAGGTCAAGCGGTGTGTAAACATTGATCACCAGCTTCTTCTCGTTCTCAAGCAGACAAGTGCCATCTTGAAAAGTGCCCTTGCCGGATATAACTGTGTATCCCAGTTTTTCAAAAAGAGCTTCCAGCTCACTTTTAATCACCAGTTGCCTATTTTTAGAGATACGAGCCGGAGTCATAATTACTCAAATATATTGAATCCGGTTTTCCCGTTCTAACAGGTCAACTAACTCTTTAACCTGTTCGGATTCATGCCGGTTGACGATCAGGGTTGCATTTTTAAACTGGATGATAATCAGGTCTTTTACCCCGATTGTAGCAACCAGATTTTTACGAGAATAAATATAAGAATTACGCGTGCGCAATGTGCTTACCTCACCGATCAGTACATTACCATTTTCGTCCTTTTTCAGGATATCATAAACCGCATCCCAACTCCCAACGTCACTCCAATCGAAGGAACTTTTGATAACATAGACATTCTTGGCTTTTTCCATTACTCCATAGTCTATAGACATACTGTGAACTGTTGCCCACTCCCTTTTCAAAGTGCGTTGATATTGGCGGGTCTCAAATACACCGGCAATCTGCTGCAGACTGTCATGCAATTCAGGCAGAAACAGCTTTATAGAATTAAGGATATTTTCGACTTTCCAAATAAACATTCCACTGTTCCACAGGAACTCGCCGGTTTCGACGAATCGTTTGGCTGTTGCCAGATTCGGTTTCTCGGCAAAGGCTTTTACCTTGTAAACCACGTCTCGATAAATGGGCTGAAGGCGATTATATTGAACATACCCATAACCGGTTGCCGGGCGAGTGGGAGTAATGCCAAAGGTTACTAAAGCTACATGATCCCGGGCAAATTGCACCCCAGATTCAGTGGTCTCTTTAAATTTCTTAACATCCAAAATTAGATGATCTGCTGGAAAAACCCCCATGACCGCATTCGGGTCTTTCTGAGAGATAATGGTTGCCGCTAGACCAATGCAAGGTGCAGTGCTTTTACCACTGGGTTCGAGAATGATATTTTTCTCCGGCAGCTCCGGTAACTCCTTCAAAATCGGTTCATACAAACTCTGACTGGCGACGACATAAATTTTCTTCTCATCGGTCGTGTGCTTCAACCGCTCATAGGTTAGTTTCAGCATTGATTGTCCCGAAATAATATCCAGTAGCTGTTTTGGAAATTCTCTGCGACTCCTCGGCCAGAATCGCTTTCCGATTCCTCCTGCCATAATTACTGCGTGCATTTTAACACCTCAATTAATCAATTCCATTGAAATTATTTCCCGCGTAACTTTTCGCAATTTCGGTTCCATTAGTATATCAAGTTTATTTCTGCGGTTTCCCAGCGGGCCCGTACATTGATCCATTCGGTATAAAACCGACAAGGTTCGGCACATTCGAAAGGCAGTAGTCTTCCCGGATCCCAGACCATATTCCCGTTTTGATCTTCCCAAATCATAATCTGATACTTACCCGGTAAAAGATCGGTAAACTGATATAATCCCCCGGTAGCAGGTTTAACATAACGGATTAAAGACTGCTTTTCCGTCAGGCAGCCAATTACCAGATTATTCAGGATTAGTGAATCAGCAGTCTGAATCTTGCCGGTTATTGAGCCAAAGCTATTGACATCAACGGTAGTAAAACTGAGTGAAAGTGAAGAATCGGCAAATAGATTTCCTGCTAGATCGGTCCACCCTGAAGTATTCGCACTAATTTTATAAGTCTTTGCTGACCCCAGTTGTCTTTCTGGTCGAATGACCAAACTATTGCCATCCTGCCAAAAATATTGATAGGGAACAGAAATGGAATCAAATTGCGTCAATGGCATAGATTCGGTCAGTGCCGGTATCTCGATTGCCTCGTAAAAATTCAGCTGTACCGCAATATCGGGGTCAATATCCCTGGCCCCATTGGTAGGAAAAGCAGATTCAAGCACCGGTTTGTTGGTGTCCGGCTTTGCCAGCCAAGTGAATTTTAACGAACGATCGAGATCACCAATTGCTTCACCGGAATCATCAAAAATGCTATCCACCGTCAAGTAATATTCCCCGCCAGGCTTGAGTCCCTGTAAAAACACCGACGCATAACGGGCATCGGTATCATTGATCCAGAAAGACCGGATAGTAACTCCCGGCTCTTCGGCAACTTTAATCACTGCACGACGGCTTTTTTCGGCAGACAACGCTCTGGAGAAAACCAGTTCAAGGCGATTTTCTTTAGTGCTCGCTGATTGCAGCTTGAAGCGATTGACATAGACATTCCCCAATCTAAAATTAATCCCGCCGACCGCCTCATCCCTCTGGTGAATACTTATCGGGTCAACCACTGGCAAGGCGACCAGATTATCAGCCGAAACCTGGATAATCCGCGGAGTCGGGGCAGCAATTGCCAGTAACCGGTACTCTCCAGGGGCAAGATACTTCAACTGAAACTCGCCACTCATATCCGCCGTAACCCGATAGTCCGGAACTGCTCCCAGGATTGAATCGGGAAAACTAACACCTCTCCGATAAGCCCAGACAAAAGCATAATATTTGTCAGGAATCCCAAAAAGTTGCCCGCTAATCTGACCTTGATCCAGCGAATCGCCGGTGGCAAATGCCAGGGTGATATTTGCTGGTGTCGGATTATTTTGATAATCCTGCAGGTTCCGCCCAAAATTGATGATATAAGTTGTATTTTCTGCCAGTGATTCAGAGAAATTAATTGTTATCTTCTTCCGATTAACTTTAAATCGAGGAGCTCTTTTCAAAGCCGGGGTAATCGTCAGATTACCTTCAGCCGACCGGGGATTGATCAACTCCGAAAAAAAGAGCGTGACAACTGGCGAAGTACTGATATTTGTGGCTCCGCTTTCCGGAATAGAACAAAGTAATTCGGGGCCTGATTTATCTTCCGGTCCTCCGCCAGGTGGTCCCTGAGCAGCGCAGCCATACAACAAAATTCCAATCCAGCTGAGCAGCAGCAGTAACAACCTGGAACGATTTATTGGTCTTTTCAAATTCAAAACGATTCTTAGGCAAAATTAGCTGTTAAATTACGCCTAATTTTTTCCCGATTTTATGAAATTTAGTGAGAACAAAATCCAGCTGCTCTTGAGTATGAGTAGCAATATAGCTGGTCCGCAGGCGAGCAGAATTGCTTGGTACTGCTGGATAGATCACTGCATTGGTATAGACACCCTCCTCAAATAGGGTTTTCCAGAATAGAAAGGTTTGAATATTGTCGCCAATAACTATTGGAATGATGGGGGTTTCGCTATTACCTGTATCGAATCCCATGTGTTGATATTCCTTCCGCATGTAATCCCCGATTTCCCACAGCCGCTCCCGGCGCTGCGGTTCACTCTTGATAATTTCCAGGGCAGCCCGGGTCGAAGCGACTACACTCGGCGGTAAACTGGCAGTAAATATCATACTCTTTGATTTATGTTTAATATAGTCAACAACTTCGGTATCACCGGCGATAAAACCGCCCACCGCCCCAAACGATTTGGAAAAGGTACCCATAATCAGATCCACCTGATCGGTAACTCCAAAATGGGCTGAGGTTCCGTTGCCGTTGGGTCCCAGTACCCCAAATGAATGGGCATCATCCACCATTAGCCGCGCTTCAAATTCATTGGCAAGCTGACAAATCTGGGACAGCGGGGCAATATCACCCTCCATCGAAAAAATACCATCAACAATAATCATTCTACCACGCTCTGAGGGCAGTTTTTCCAGCACCGACCTCAGATCATCCAAATCATTATGTTTATAGCGGACAATAGTCGCACCGGACATTCGGCAGCCTTCAACAATACTGGCATGATCGAGTTTATCAATTATAACGGCATTGTGCTTATCAAGCAACGTGGCAATTGTGCCCATATTCGCCAGAAAACCGGTCGAAAAAATTAAAGCCGCCTGCTTTCCGGTGAATTCCGCCAGTTCCGCTTCAAATTCCTCATGGATATCCAAGGTCCCGTTCAGGAAGCGACTTCCGGTCCGACCTGTACCATATTCGACCAATGCCTTTTGCGCGGCTTCGACAATTTTTGGATGATGCGTCAGACCCAAATAGTTGTTCGAACCGATCATGATTTTAGCCGCACCTTTATATACCATGACCGTATCGTCCCCACCAGAGAAAGGGATAAAGTAAGGATAATAACCTTGCTCCCGGGCAATACTCGGCTCCAAATAATCATAACACTTCTTAAAAATATCCATTCCGAAACCTCATTTAACAACGAAAAGTGTTTAAATTTACCAGACCTGATGCGGATATGCAAATAGCGAAATTTCTATATAGACTAACTCAAAAATCGGTTATATTATACCTGTCATAGATTCTTCGAGAAGGTTAGAAAATTCAATGATAAAAAAAACCACCTTGTTACTACCTCTGACGTTATCTGTTTTGGCCATCTTTTGGAGTTGCACTCAAAAAACCAGTCTGCCGGATTTGGCAACTATCCCCTGGATTAGTATATATAACTATAGCCCTTCTGAAATCTTTACCCTAATAACCACTGCCGCTATTCCCGGTCCCCAAATTCCGGTTCAAGTCAATCATGAGTCCCGCTACATTTTACTGGACATTAATGCCTTTGGGTTTATTCTTAAAGAAAACACTTTTAAAAAATCCGATTTCGAACCGCAGCGCCTATCCAATCGAATCACCGAAACTGGCGAGGCACTCATCGAAGAGGGCTATCTTCATGACATAACCTTTCTAGGTAAAACTTACCCATTACTTTATGTCTCTATGCTCAAACGCGGTACAACTAACGAAAACTTAAAAGGTGTCCTTGGTCGTAATTTCCTGGCTGATGGACGCTTGACACTGGACATGGCCAACAAAATTTTAGGGTTCACAACCAATCCGACAGCAGAGTTAACGACTGTCTATCCTGATAGTCAACTGGTCTCATTTCACCAGGATCAATATTCCGACGAGGATTTTGGGCTAATGAAATTTCCCTGCGTCATAGATAACCAACAGTATCTTGCAACCCTTGATATGCGCCATTCAATGAACCGGATATGTCCTCTCCCGGCTCGACAAATCAGTGGCAAATCCGCACCCAAAAAGGTCACTATCCCCTTATTGAATATCGGTCAGAAACAGTTCGAAAACGTCACATGCCAGGTGAATACTGATGCGATCGATTTCGAAGCAGAGTGTCCGGATTCCATCCAACTGACTCTCGGACTGGAGCTGCTTAGCCGGATCGTCCTGACTATTGATTTTATCGAATCCAGACTGCTGTTCGAATAATTGGTTCGAAAAGCATTAATAGCTTATTTTCCGAAGATAAAGATAATTGCATAACGGAAATGCTATAGCTTTCCGATCTATCCTGATTTTGCTATATCTCAGAGCTTGCCAGCCAGAATTAATTTATATTTAATCAAAAAAAATATTATAGAGCGCCTGGATTGAGCGTTCCCGATCTTCCTCTTTAACGCCAAACATCATACTGACTTCCGAGGAACCCTGATTAGTCATTTCGACATGCACGTCAGCTTTCTGCAGGGCACGAGTCGCTTTTGCCAAAAGTCCGATTGTCTCGCACAGCCTCTCACCCACCAGCATAATCATGGCATATCCATGTTTTACGAAAACTTCATCAACACTCAAGCGCTCCTGGATTTTAGCCAGCAATCGCTGTTCAAGTTCGGCGGTTAACTGCGATTCCCGTATAATGATTGACATATCATCTATTCCCGAGAGGGTGTGTTCGTAAGACAACCCCTCCTCTTCCAGGATCTGCAGTAACCGGCGTCCGAACCCAATTTCCCGGTTCATCAGAAACTTGCGCACGAAGATTGTAGTAAAGCCGCGACTGCCGGCAATTCCAACAACCCGGCCCGGAATATCATCACGGTGCGCAACGACCAGGGTTCCGGCTGCATCCGGTTTATTACTATTTTTTATATGAATTGGAATCCCAGCCTTCACAAGTGGGACAATCGCCTCATCGTGCAACACCTCGAATCCGGCATAGGCAAGTTCCCGCATTTCCCGGAAGGTTAGCTCCTGAATTGTGCGGGCATGGGGAATAATATTGGGATTTACGGCAAAGACCGAATCTACATCAGTAAAATTTTCATAGACCTCAGCTCCAACAGCAGCCGCCAGCACTGCTCCGGTTATATCTGAACCACCGCGCGGAAATGTCACAATATGGCCTTCCGGTGTGCAACCAAAGAATCCGGGGAAAACAATCAGGTATTCCTTTTCGGCAAGCTTCTTCAAGTTATCATAGGACTGATCCAGAACCCTGGCTTTACCATGCCAATCATTTAAAAGCAGTCCAGCCTGACAAGGATTAAGATAGCTGGCATAGATTCCCTGACTGCGGAGATAAGCCGCCATCAGTTTCGCCATATTATCCTCCCCGCCAGCCTTTATCAGATCCAAAAAACGAGCCTGATGGGAACAATCACTTTGTAACCTCTGACTAAAATCCAGTTCGATTTCATGTAAAAGTTCACTTTCCAGTCCGAGTCCAACCTGAATGTCTTTGTAACGGTTGATGACCCTGATTAAAGTTACCGAATAATCTCTGCCAGCAATGCACTCCTCAGCACAAAGGGTAAGTAAATCCGTAACTTTCACATCAGTTGGACTGCGTTTGCCCGGCGCGGACACCACAACGATGCGGCGATTTGGATCGGCTTTAATAATCTGACCAACATCGGAGATGCGCCTGGCGTCTGCCATCGAAGAGCCTCCAAATTTACAAACTTTCAACTTCTCAATCCTTTCCGCTTGATTTATCATACCTGTATTCCAAATGGCGCTGATATTTTATCAAATATTCACTGAAATCCAATACCTTTTTAAAAATATTTCAAAATCCTTGACTGGATTCCTAGTATCCCCAAAAAGAAAGGATAGACAATAATCTCATAACCAAATCCACATTCCAGATGCCAATAAGCCAAATCTTATGTAACATTTCGGAAGATGAATTATCTAAAAATACAGATTTGATTCAGGAAAATGCAAACAATTCAGTGTTTTTTCACAACTGATTTAAAAAACGGGAGTGTTTTTTAAGGTGATAATGACTATATTTGGTCACCTTGGAAGCAGAAAATTTGCCCAACGAAATCGAACTTGTAGACCGCGCCAAAAAAGGAGACAAGCAGGCATTATCGCTACTGGTTAAGGAGTACAGCGGCCGGATCTATTATCTGGGTCTGCGCCTGACGAACAGTATTCAGGATGCCGAAGATATTCTCCAGGAAACCTTTCTGGTAATGCTTAAAAAAATCCATCAGTTCCAGGGAAAATCATCATTCTATACCTGGCTCTACCGCATTGCAGTCAACATCGGGCTGCGCAAGCTCAAATCCAAACCGCTTAAGTACCAGCATATCTCATTACACGATCCCGACGTTGAGCGTATCAAAGCGACAGAAATGACCGATTTGCCTACTTTCGATTACAATCAGATTAGCAACCAACGTTTTCGTAAAAAACTGGATGAATCAATTGAAAAACTGCCGGAAATCTACCGCACTGTCTTTATTCTCAGAGATTTGCATGAGCTTTCCACCGAAGATGCCAGCAAAATTTTACAGATTACTCCAGCCAATACCAAAATTCGTCTAATGCGAGCCAGAATATTTTTAAAGGAGCAGCTTGAAGAATTGTTGAAAGAAGAGAAACTGATATGAAAATCCAGAAAGAAGTGCTAAATCGCGTTTGCGAGTACCTGGGATTGGATCTCGACTCAGAACCCTGTCAACAAGTCCAGAATTATCTGGAGTCCAATCCTCATTGCAAAGTCTTTGTCGATAACATTAAAAAGACCGTCCAGATATACAAAGTCACCGAGGGCTGCGAGGAACTTACCGACGATGCTTGCCGGAAACTCTTCACGAACCTCAATCTTAATGAACCCAAGCAGTCAGATAAAGAAAAGTAATTACTCCAGATAACCTGGATATCCTGAGATATTCAACAAGATCACATTGAATAATGTACCTCAACAAAGATTTATAAATCCAGAAAAGTAGGATAAAATATGAAAGTCACTCTGCATCGTGCTGCCGGATCAACCATGATAGCCAGAGGTAATTCCAACCACTGGGTTGTGCTGGATACCAAGCAACAGTTCGGCGGACACGAAGCCGCATCGCAGCCGATGGAATTGGTGCTGATGGCGCTGGGAGGCTGTACTGCTATGGATGTGGAATCACTGCTCAATAAGATGCGGACACCGGCTCAGGAATTCACCATTGAAATTAATGCTGAGCAGGCCGAAGAGCATCCTAGAGTTTTTAAAAGAATTAATATGAGCTTGATTTTTCGAGGAGAAAATCTAAATCCACAGAATATCGAAAAAGCTGTTAGCCTATCCCGTAATAGGTACTGTCCAGTTACTGCAATGCTAAAAAAGAGCGTCGAAATAACCTATACAATAAAAATCAATCCCGCTACCGATTAGAAAATTATTCTAAATCCTCTTTGATCTTCAACTCTTCGATTTCCTGGCGCACCTTAGCTATTTTTTCCTGATTTTTAGACCGTTTTTCGAGAATGTCCAACAGCTGTAGGGCTTCGTCATAAAGTTTCTGTTTTTTGAAGACCTCCACCAGAGTAAAGGTCGGTACAGGTATTTTTAACTCCATTCTCCCCTGCTCCGCCCCTTTGGAAGACTCCTCTGTGACCTCAGGTTTGTCTTTATTCATCGATGGAGTTGTTTTCTTAGCTCCTCCTGCAGCTTTCTTTTGTGGAGATGCAAATTGCTCCTGTGGCTGCTCAACCTTTGCATCACCAGCGGACGCCATTTTTTCTGCTGACTTTGGCAAACCTGCACCCTTCTCTTCAAGTATCGGTTTTTCCGCATGAGCAGCATCAACCGCTTGAAATGACCAATCCTCCTTTTGGAGTTCAGTCAGCGGCTTGGATTTCATTTTGTTGAACATATCGCTTAGTTTAAGGGCTGAGCTACTTACAAGCGGCGCTTCGGATTCAGCTGTTTTTGGAATTTCATCACCCTTCTCTGATCCAGGCTCGGGTGCAGGTGCTGTCTTAGGTGATTCGGCAGCCTCGAATTGCTCAAGGTCTATCTCTGGTTCAGATTCAGCTTCCTCCGGTTCGAGTGGTCCCAGGTGAGCTTCTTCTTCCCCTAATAACATTGATTCTGCCGGCTCGCCAGTGTCTAATTCAGATACCGGTTCATTCTCATTCTCCTGCGGCGTCTCGACTTCCGGCTCTGGGGGAATTTTCTCCGATTCCTCTAATTCTACAGCTTCGACAGCCTTTTCAGCACCAGGTTCAATGGTAGGTGCTTCATTAACCGGAGTAACCTCAGGAAGAGCTGGTAAATTAATCGCCTTTAAAAAACCCGGATCAGGTTTCCCCGTAATATCATGAGCTGCCTGAACGGCATTCTCATCCAGAGGATTTAATTCGATAATCTTAAGATAACAACTCTTGACCGCTCCCGGTGGTAAGATTTTCTGACCGACAGACACTAGTTGATAATAGGCTTCCAGAAAACCTGAATCCAGAGCAATTGTCTGTTTCAGGTACTCAAGTGCATCCTCTTGCCGGTTGAGTTTTATTTCAATCTGAGCTAAAAGGTAATAAGCCAAAGCCGAGTGGGGATTCTGGGTAATCTCTTCCCGGCAGAGATTGACCGCCTCCTGCAAATTGCCAGCCTGTAGATACCTATCCGCCAGCAGAATTCCCAACTTGCTGTCGCTATGAGTATCCAGATAATTTTCCAAGCTGGCTATATCTTTCAAGTCCATATTTGCTCCTTAAATCTTTATCCCTATTTGTGAATTTATCACGGTTTTTTTAGAAATCAACCAAAATAATCAAACCGATTTTAACCCAATTTCTAACCGGATAGCAATCCTCGATCAGCCAGACTGGTATAGCCATTGCCGGCAACAATAATATGATCCAGAACCGGAATATTCATAGCCTTACCACTCTCGACCATTTGCCGGGTCAGTTGCAGATCCTCCCGGCTGGGTTCGGGATTCCCGCTGGGATGATTATGAACCAGAATGACAGCGGCTGCCATTCCAAGAATTGCTTCCCGAAAGACCTCTCTGGGCGTCACTACCGAGGCGTTTAAAATCCCTTCGGATACAATCACTTCTTTAAGCAGTCGGTTGTTACTGGCTAATAATAAAACCATAAATATCTCTTTTGGCAAATCACGCAGTTTGGGGCCACAAATCTGAGCAACCTGTGCCGATGTCCGCAGAATTCTATCTGGCGATCGCGAGTTTTCCGTTTGAAGCCGACGGGCTAACTGCAAAGCGGCGGCAATTGTCACGGCTTTGGTTTTCCCCAGCCCCCTGATTTTCAAGCCTACTATTTCATGATAATCCATCCGGGCTAACTGACTTAGTCCATTAACCCGGCGCAACAATTCACGAGCAACATCCAATGCCGAAAATCCTCCCGATCCGGAACGAATCAAAATCGCCAGCAGTTCGGTTTCGCTGAGCCGGAGAGGTCCGTATTCCATTAATTTCTCACGCGGACGCTCGGATTCCGGCCAATCGGTAATTGGTAGGCGATAATAGGCAGGCTCTTTAGCTTTCATTTTGTGACTTTACTTCAATCGGCTATCCAGCACGAAGGTGACTGGTCCATCATTGACCAAACTAACTTCCATCATCGCGCCAAAAATCCCGGCGGCTACTGGTATTCCCTCCTGCTCTACCTTTTCAATAAAATATTCATACAGAAATTTCCCCCGGTCGGGAGCTGCCGCATTGATAAAGCTCGGGCGCCGACCCTTGTGCCAATCGCCGCAGAGGGTGAATTGGGAGACAACAAGTGCACTTCCAGCCACCTCTTTGAGCGAAAGGTTCAGTTTCTGATTGGCATCATTGAAAATTCGTAAGCCGACGATCTTGGTTACCAAAAAATCGGCATCCGACTCCTGATCGTCCTGAAAAACACCCAGCAGAATGACCAGGCCATGCTGAATGGATCCCACCGTCTTAACGCCGACCTTGACGGCCGCCTTTTTACTGCGCTGCAGCACTGCGATCATGCTTCCACCCACACATTTTCCTCTCCCAGAATCTTGATCAGGGTGTTAATAAACCTCTTCTGGGAGCTGACTGAGTATTTTCCACTCCGCATATTTTTGGTATCGCCGGCATTATCAGTCAAATGCAAGATTAACCGGCAATCGCCAGGATATTTTTCGGCTAACTCCAGAATATCAGCTAAGGTCTCATCCTTAATTACTTCGAGGTTGAGTTGAATATGCACCCTCTTAGATTTTGCGTCCATGTAACCTTCTAATGGTATAATCTCCTCAGCGATGATTTTGTTATCTTCGGCGCCGCGAGAACTGACTTTGCCATGGATAAAAACCGGGAAATCTAATCTGATATAATTTTTGTACTTCTCATAAACGTCGGCAAATGCCAGCAACTCGACAGTTCCATTCAAACTTTCCAAAGTTAAAAAGGCCATCTGCCGCTCCTTTTTATCGTATAACTTGCGAATATGAGTAATCATTCCGCCTAACCGAACCACACTCTTATCAAGATTTTCCAAGGATTCGGTAAAATCATAGTTTGAAAAGGATTCTATCTCGGTTTTATATTGCAGTAACGGATGACCGCTGAGGAACATCCCGACTGCCTCTTTTTCCTTAAGCCAGCGTTCATTATCACTCCAGCGGGACACTTCAGGCAGTCTTGGCTCCTGAATAACAGACTGAATTGGGCTGTCAACCAACCCAAACAGGCTAAACTGATTGCCGTTTTTTTCTTTCTGAATAATCTGGGCATATTGAATGGCGTCATTGACGGCGTCAAATTTTTGAGCCCGATTACCTTCAAGATCATCCATGGCACCGGAAGTTACCAAACTTTCCAGGGCTTTGCGATTAACGCACTTTAAATCCAAAGCACAGACGAAATCGAAGATCGTTTTGAAAGGACCCTGACTCTTCCATGCTTCGACAACACACTCAGCTGCCCGGCCGCCAACATTCTTGATCGCATTCAGGCCATAGCGGATACCCCCATCTTGCGGCGTAAAATTAACCTCGCTCTGATTCACACTAGGCGGAAGAATATCGGAATCCAGGCTCCGCACCTCATTCGCCAGGATCGCAATCCGGCTGGCATTATTCATCTCGCTGGTCAGGTTAGCCGCCATGAATTCAGCCGGATAATGCGCCTTGAGATAGCCCTCCCGATAGGCTAAAAGGGCATAAGCCGCCGAATGGCTCTTATTAAAACCGTACCGGGCAAATTTTTCAATCAGGTCATAAACCTCTTCAGCCTGTCCTAGTTTTATTCCCTTTTTGACCGCACCTTCAACAAACTCCTTCTTCAAGTCAGCCATGGTAGACTTCTGTTTCTTACCAATCGCCCGGCGCATCAGATCTGCCTTCGCCAGCGAGAAGCCCCCGATCTCGCTGACAATCTGCATCACCTGTTCCTGATAAACGATCACCCCATAAGTATCTTTCAGGATCGGTTCCAGACCAGGAAGGGATAATGGAATAGTTGCCCGACCCTGCTTACGCTGAATAAAGTCCTCGATCATATTCATCGGTCCCGGGCGATAGAGAGCGTTCATGGCAATCAGATCTTCAATCCCCGATGGCTGCAATTTTTTTAAATATTCCCGCATGCCGGCGGATTCAAACTGAAAAATCCCAATGGTTCGCCCCTCACCGAAAAGCTCTAATGTTGCAGGATCATTTTCAGGAATAGAATTCAGGTCCAGTTTAATATTTTTTTCCTGCAGCATTGCCAGCGTATTGTCAATCACCGTCAGGTTGCGTAACCCCAGAAAATCCACCTTCAGCAAGCCGATTGTATCAATACATTTCATATCATACTGAGTGGTAATATCACCATTGGTGGATTGGTAAAGGGGAACATAATCGGTTAGATCACCCGGCGCAATCACCACACCGGCGGCATGGGTCGAAGAGTGACGATTCATGCCTTCCAAAATCAGTGAGATGCTGAAAAGTTTGCGATGCTCATCATCCAGTTCACTAGCCTCCCGCAACTCCCGGTTCATTTCCAAAGATTCTCTAAGACTGATATTGGGGCCCTCAGGAACCAATTTAGCAATCCGATCAACTTCCGGAAGGGGCAATCCCATTACCCGACCTACATCCCGGATCACTGCCCGGGCTTTCATCTTGCCGAAGGTCACGATCTGGGTGACACTCTTTTCACCATACTTTTGCTTGATGTAATTGATCACCTGACCGCGCTTCTCGTCGCAGAAATCAATGTCAATATCCGGCATCGAGATTCGGTCGGGATTCAGGAAACGCTCAAAAATCAGATTATATTTTAGTGGATCTATATCGGTAATTTCCAGCGTATAAGCCACAATACTGCCGGCCGCCGAGCCACGCCCCGGACCGACCGAAATACCGGAATTGCGGGCAAATTGCACAAAGTCCTGCACAATGAGAAAATATCCGGCAAATCCCATATCACGGATAACGCCCAGTTCGTAATTTGCCCGCTGCTCAATTTCCGGGGTGATATTCGCATAACGATTTTTCAATCCGGCAAAAACCAGCTGCTTGAGATAATCATCGGCGGTCTGCGCGGTTTCCTTTAGAGGCAAGGGGAAATTAGGTAACAAAGATTGACCGATAGCTATATCTAGATCGCACTGTTCTGCAATCCGCACCGTATTTTCAATTACTTCCGGATCATCCGGAAAGAGTGCACACATTTCTTCATAAGACTTAAGCCAGTATTCCGGCGGTTCATATCTCATGCGATCGGGATCGCGTAACTCCTTGCCCATCCCAATGCATAAGTGGGCGTCGTGGGCTTCCCAGTGCTCCGGTCGGGCATAGTGCGCATCGTTGGTGGCGATACGTGGTATCCCGGTCTCGGCCGAGAGTCGCTTTGCCAGGGAACACCAACGTTCCTCATCTTTTGTTAAATGGTTCTGGACTTCGAGATAAAAGCGGCTCGGGAATATCTCGGCATATTCCAGCGCCAGCTGCCGGGCTTTTTCCCACTCGCCATTCAAAGCCAATACCGGAATTTTCCCATGAATACAAGCCGATGTCGCAATTAAACCTTCATTATACTTTATCAATAATTCTTTATCTATTCGCGGGCGGTAATAGAAACCCTCAAGGTATCCCAGACTGGCAAGTTTGATCAGGTTTTGATAACCTTGGCGATTTTGCACCAGTAAGATTAAATGCGAGTACCCGGCGCCGCCCTGACTTTTCGGCTTCTTATCAAACCGGCTCTTATCGGCAATATATGCTTCGTAACCAACAATCGGCTTAACACCACACTTTTTAGCCGCCGCATAGAAGGAAATCGCACTGAACAGATTGCCGTGCTCCGTCAATGCCACAGCTGGCATACCGAGCTCCTTAACTCGGGTCAACAGCCCCTCAATAGTTTGAGCGCCATCCAGCAGACTGTAATCGGAATGATTATGGAGATGAACGAATTTTACCATTTAAAATTTTCCCAGAAAAATAGCCAACAAACCCATAAAAATATCACCTTTCAGAAATGCCGCCAGCCGGGCACAATTGGCGGCGGAACTGTCTTTCTGCAGAGAATATATAAAAAAACCAAGCGGAATTTCCACCCCAAAAATCAAGGTTAGCAGATAATATTTGCCATAAATACCCAGACCATAAGGTACCAACGCACCGACCATCAGTAATACCGTACAGAGAATTATAACCCGGCGGGTAAAAGTAGTTCCATACCTAAGTGGCATGGTCTGAGCGCCACAGGCATGATCGCCGCTGACATCCTGGATATCTTTCACCATTTCACGGATCAGGTTAAATCCAAAAGCCAGGCAAAAGGGCGGTATTCCGCGGGTCAGATCAGCATAAAGACTGGCTGCAAAAAGAAAGGTCATTCCCAGAATGGCACTGACGATCACATTGCCCCAGAAAGGGCGCATCTTGAAAAACGGACTATAAGTGATTAAAAAAAACAATGCTAACAGAATAATCACAATCAGCTCTTTAGATAAAAACGGAATTGCGGTGGCGCTGCCTATTAAAAATAAAACGATACTCAGCCGCAAGGCTCCGTTGCGGGAAACAAGTCCCTGCGGTATCGGTCGTTCAGGACGATTGATCTTGTCAATCTCGGCATCGTAATAATCGTTCAAAGCATTGCCAGCTCCGGTATAGCACCAGACAATTAATACCGCACAAAGAATGACATTCCAGGCCGGAAAAGAATCCATCAGGGTTGCCATAACTAAAAGTGCAATTGCCCCTTGCAACAGGTTTAAAGGTCGCAGCAGGCGAAAATAGGCATAGAGTTTCAGCATTGACCCACCCGCGCGATGACACCCCTTCTCTGACCCAGATAATCCTTAATCACCTGAAGGTCTAAAAATCCGCTCTCTTTAAAAATTTCGCTGACTTCCTGTTCCTGATAACTGCCTCCAATTTCCACTGCAACTATTCCACCAGGATTCAAATGGCTAACTCCCAGCTGCGCCAGCCTACGGTAAAAGACCAATGCATCGTGACCCGGATTGAGGGCAACTTCAGGTTCACGAGCTTTGACCGAAGCATCAAGTTTGTGCCACCACTGCCCAGCAATATAAGGGGGATTGGATACGATAATATCAAATGGCTCATCAGCCAATAATTCCTTCAAAATGTCTTGCCGGATAAAACTAATCTGCTCCGCAACTTTATTCAAAACGGCATTTTTATGCGCCAATTCCAGAGCTTCCTGACTAATATCCAATGCCACCACCTGGCATGCCGGACAACCGGCAGCCAGCGCAATTGCGATACAACCCGAGCCCGTACCCACATCCAGGATCCTGATTTGTCTCTTTCCCATTCCCTGAATCAGCGCCAACAGCTTTTCTACAATTATCTCAGTTTCCGGCCGCGGGATCAGGACTTTCTCATTAACCAGGATCTTATAGCCCAAAAATTCGGTATAACCGAGTACATACTGAAGCGGCTTACCCGCGGCTCTTGCTTGCAGCAATTTTTTAAAGCTCGCCAGTTCCGCCCCGGTCAGCGGTCGCTCATGATTCAGATAGATTTCCAGCCGGGTATAATGCAAGACTTCGCGCAACATCCATTCTGCTTCCAGCTGTGCCGATTCAATCCCTTTGCGGCTCAAATATTCTCTTGACCATTTCAGGGCATCCACTAATCGCCAGGTCTTAGGTGTGACAGCATCCATCACAAGAGTAAAATTTAACCGAGATTTTCAGCGGTTCAAGAAATATCGTGATTATTTAAAAAGAAGTTAAATCGAAAATCAGGACTTCGAGGAGGAGTGGTTCAAAATATCCATATTATGGGCAAGTTTAGCGGCTTCGATTAACTCATCCAGATCACCTTCCATGATCTCTTCAAGGCGATAGAGCGTCAGGTTGATCCGATGGTCAGTAATCCTCCCCTGGGGAAAATTGTAGGTTTTGATTTTGGCACTGCGGTCGCCGGTACTGACCATTGAGCGGCGCTGGGCCGCAATTTTTTGCTCCTGCTCGTCCTGCTTGATTGCCATCAGCCGGCTCAATAGAATTTTGAGTGCTTTGGCTTTATTCTTATGCTGGGATTTTTCATCCTGGCAGGTAACGACAATCCCAGTTGGAATGTGGGTAATCCGAATGGCCGATTCCACCTTGTTGACGTGCTGACCACCGGCACCGCTGGAGCGATAAGTATCAACTCGCAAATCTTCCGGATCGAGATCCACATCCACTTCCTCGGCTTCCGGTAAAACCGCCACAGTTGCCGCCGAGGTATGAATTCTACCGGAAGTTTCAGTCACCGGAACCCGCTGCACGCGATGGACACCCGACTCGAATTTCAAAGCCCCGTAGACATCGGTGCCACTAACCAGAAAGATCACCTCTTTGTAGCCACCGATACCGATCATGCTACTGGATAGTTCCTCGATCTGCCAGCCTTTACGTTCGGCATATTTGAGATACATGCGATACAGATCACCGGCAAAAATCGCCGCCTCATCACCGCCGGTGCCAGCCCGAATCTCGACAATTGCATTTTTATCATCATGGGGATCACGGGGAATCAAAAGGAGTTTAAGTTCCTCCTCAAGGATCTGCTCCTTTTCACGCAGACTTTCCAACTCTTCATTAGCCAGTGTTTTCAGTTCCGGATCGTTTCCGCTTAGTACTTCCAAACTTTCTTCGATATTCCGCACTACTTTCAGGTACTCCTGGGCTTTCAGGGCTATCGGCTGAAGCGTCTTATATTCCTTACCTAACTCCTTATACTTTTCCCGATTTCGGATGATTTCCGGTTTAATCAGCTCTGCTGCAATTTCCTCGAAACGCCCGAGAATTTCGTGTAATCTATTAATCATGGTTATCTCATCTATTCGACTGCATCGGCAACAAATGATTGACCTACATAATCCTGATACCGATCACCAAAAGCCGCCCGCAAAGCTGCGATGGCAACTTCTATTTGATCATCCGTAGGAGGCTTAGTAGTAATGCGCTGCAGCCATAAGCCTGGTGCAGAAAGCCAGCGTCCCCACCATTGATTTTGATATCTGGCGGTGATCTTCAATAATTCGTACCCGGCTCCCGCCACAAGCGGCAACAGCAATAAATGGAAAATAATCCGCAGCGATAAGGTAATCCGGCCGAAGACGAAAATGATCCCGGTATCAATTAGGGCATACATCAGGATCGAAGCAAGCAAGATGATGAAAATGAAACTGGTTCCGCAGCGCGGGTGATGGGTAGTAAACGAGCGGGTATTTGTAACAGTTAATTCCTGACCACTTTCGAAGGTAAAGACAACCTTGTGTTCGGCACCGTGGTACTGAAACAGGCGCTGAATATCCTTCATCAGTGAAATTACCCAAAGATAAACCAGAAAAAAGAGCATGCGCCAGCCACCGGTTACCAGATTGAAAGCCAGAGCCATCTTCTCGATATTCAACAAACGGGTGGTAATATAAAGAGGGAGGATACCAAACAACACTATTCCCAACAATAAGGCAAAAGTGGTTGTGAGGACAGAGATGAAAGTTTTCTCCTTTTGCTTGGATTTACCTTTGGCAAGATTTTCTTCCCGGAGGGCAACATCCGCCGAAAATTGCAGGGTACTCAAACCAATCTTCAACGACTCAAAAAGCAAGATCACACCGCGCAGCAGTGGTTTTTTCAGGAGCGAAAACTGCTCGGTAAGCGAATTAAAACTATTCCGCGAAACCTCAATACTGCCATCCTCTTTGCGCACAGCGGTAGCGTACGCCCCGGGTACGCGCATCATGACCCCTTCAATTACTGCCTGTCCGCCAACTAAGATTTTCTTTTTCATATTATAAAAAATAGCGACCTCTCTCCCTGAGGAAAAACGTCGCTATATTTGATGCCGTTGCTAACCTTTATTGCCGAGACGATTATACTTGCGATTGAATTTCTCAATCCGCCCGGCAGAATCAACCAGTTTCTGTTTGCCGGTGAAAAACGGATGACACGCCGAGCAGATTTCTATCTTAATATCACCTGTTGTCGTACGGGTTTCAAAGGTATTGCCGCAGGCACAAGTGACGGTAGCTTTTTCATATTTTGGATGAATTTTGGGCTTCATGAATAATTCCTTTAACTAACTAATCACCTTAGAAAAACGCGTGCAAATATACACTTTTCACCCGTTTAAAAACAAGAGAATAAAATCCTCAGCTTGATCTATTTAATTCAGGCTCTTGATATATTTTCGCAGTTCAATGACCATCGCCGCACTGTGAGTCTGACTGTTAGTTTCAAGATCAACAAAAGTACTATTGGGCAACAATTGGGCAATACGCCGAATATCCTCCAGATTATGGAGTTCGTCCTTTGAGGCACCGATTACTAACGCGGGAACCTTGATCTCGGGCAGGCGGTTCCAGATAGAATAATGAATAAAAGCCAGCGCTGCTTTTTTCAATTTCCAGGGATCGGCGGCATCCAGATTACGACAATACTTGGCATACTGAGCCGCATCGCTGGCTACATCCAGTCGAAAATTACGCAGATACCATTTAATTACCGGCTTGATTCCCAGATAAAGACGCGGTGGAAAAAATCGCACGATATTCTGCCAGAATTTAGGAATATAAAAAATGGCATTAACGCAAATCAGCACCAGACAAAGTGGCTGTCGGGGCAAAAACCGGTAACTATCAATTATCGTCGTAGCACCCAGTGAGCTACCCAGTAGGATATAGCCTTTCTCCGGAAGTGAAAAGTAATCCACAACCCCGGCAATATCTTGGGCAAAATCATCAACCCGGAATCGGGCTTTCAGATTGACATCCGCTGAAATCTTTTCCCGTGTCTCGACATAGTGAATCGTAAAATCGCGACTCATTTCCAGCAGGGCATTTTGCCAACCGTGGATCAAGGAAATCCAGCCTGGAATAAAGACAATCTGCGGATTATCAGTAGCCACCGAAGGCGAGAAGGTAATCACCCGTAGACTGACCGAATTTTTAAGCGCAACGTTCCGGACCTGGATTTTGGTATTAGGAGCACAGAACCCGTTAAAATCTTCCACCGCGGGGCTACTCTATTTGTTGCGGCTATTCATCATCGCATACCACTTGCGATTATTTTTATATATCTTTTTAAACGCCTGATAATGATTGTCGTATATTTGGCGATTGGCTGGATTGGGATAGAACGAGTTCTTGATTTTGACATGTTCGCCAATCTCCTCAAAGGTCTTGATATATCCCAACGACCAGCTGGCCAGCAGTGCAACTCCTTTGCCGGCGGCTTGCTGCGGATCGGCAACCTGGTGAATTATACGATCAGTTATATCGGCAATTATTTGACACCAGGTATCGCTCAAGGCAACGCCACCCACGAAACTCAGCTCCTCAACCCGGTCAAACAAATTCTCCATCGTCTCCAGTGCCCAGCGGACATTCATGGCAATGCCTTCAAAAACCGCCCGAACAATATGGTCGCGGGTATGATTCAATCCAATATTGTACAATCCACCCCGCAGGGTGTCATCGTTCAACGGGCAGCGCTCACCATAAAGCCAGGGAGTAAAAATCAACCCATCGGCACCGGGCTTGACCCGCTGGACCAGCTTATCCAGAACCACATAAAGCTTGTCAACCTGATACTCCTCCAGGAGTTTCTGAGTATGATAGATTACCCTGTTTTTAACCCATTCGAGACAGATACCCAAAGTGTCCTGCGTACCAATCCCAAGATAATACTTCTCCGGGTAGGCACTGCCGATACAGCCGGCATAGTGAGTAATATCAATCTTCCGTTTGGTAAAATGTCCGGCTACTCCGCCACTGGTTCCGATCCGAATATGCAAACGCCCATTTTCAACCGCCCCGGAACCAAGCGCGGCAGCACTAATATCGCCGGCACCCGTAATCACCGGTGTCCCTGGTAAAAGACCGGTGACCTTGGCAGCCGCTTCAGTGACATAACCAGCGATTTCCCGGCTGGCTTTGACTTCGGGCAACATGTCCATCTCGATGCCAACCATTTTACACAGTTTGGGATTCCAGCAGTTGCGGTTTTTACGGGTATCAAGCAGCCACCAAACGACGGCTAAATCGGTAGATTTGACGTATTTCCCACTCATCTTATAGATAATGAAATCTTTGGGATCGAGATATTTATAGGTTTTCGCTATAGTTTCCGGTTCATGCCTTTTCAGCCAGAGAATCTTACCGATAATATCCTTGCCAGCCAGACCGGGAGAACCGCCGGTAATATTCAGAAACCTGAGTAAGCGGAAAATATTGTAGCCTTGTATTCGTGGCCAGGTCCAGATTTTTTCGCGCATGATATCGCCGCCCCGACTATCAACCCAGGAAATCGCCCGCCGCAGCGGCTCACCCTCCGGAGAAACCAGCACCAGACCCTGCATCTGTGAGGAGAAGGTAACGCCGATAATGTCTTGCGGATTGATCCCGGTCTTTTCAATGACCAAACGGGATGTTTCACAAATGGCATTCCACCAGTCATAAGGCTCCTGTTCGGCAAAACCAGGCTCGGGTGCGTATAACGGATACTCCTTTTTCGTCGAATCAACAATATCACCAAAAACTGTCACCAGCATGGCTTTATTTGAACTGGTACCCATGTCGTGTGCTAAAATGTATTTTTCCCCCATCAGACACCTCAATTTTTTAATTCTGATTAATTAGATAAAAAATGTGTAAAAGAGAACGCCGTTAACCGATAGAGAGCCAACCTTGAGGCTATGACCTTCAGTAAATTTTTCTTCAACTAATTTAATTTATCCGCTCCCTCTTACCGCCGGAAAATTATAACTAATTTTAAAAAGAACTGCAAGGATTTAGTTGGTGCGCCTATTACACCTCCGAGGTTTTGAAAATTTCGGAGGTATTCGAATACATAACTTGGCTCAGGATATAATCTCGGGTGATGCCCTGAAAGAAAATCCTTGATAAAT
>CAZJIU010000023.1:24345-27036 GCA_964546145.1 uncultured bacterium | reverse complement strand
AATTGAGCTTTCGAAATATACAGACAAATAAATCCGTAATTAATAGCCGATATTCGAAGGGAATTTTACGTTTTTCAGATTCTTCAATATTTTTTCGGCATCCTTTTTCGTCACAATGCACAAGATAAAAATGACTTCATGTTTAATTCCATAAAACACTCGGAATGTATCAGAACCAGTGTCAATTCTCAAACGATAGCAGGGAAACTTAATACCTTGAACTCGCTTGATTCTTTTCTTGGATGGAAAAGGATTATTCGCGAGTCTGATTGTCTCCCGGATAATCTTTCTTTGCTGATCTGACGGAAAGGATTTTAAATCTCTAACCGCTCTTTTAGTATATTCGACTTTGAATTTCACTTAACTGTTCTGCTCGACCTGCGCCAACAAATTATCCGCATTAATTGTCTCGCCCGATTCGTATTCTTTGACCGCCCGTTGAAATTCTTCTTCGAGACCAAAGTGCTTAGCCAAAATGTAATCTTCCAGTTCACTGCCATCAATCCTGGAAATAACAACGTATGGCAGACCATTGCGGGTAACGATCAAATCACTTTCCTCATTGGCACTTTTCATATATTTGGAAGGTGACTTGCTTAGTTCTCTGATATTGACGAATCTCATAATTTTTCCTTTAAATGTACTTTCAATTGCACATACAAAATATATCATTTTAAAGAGAAATGCAATTGTTTTTATCTGAACAAAACCTTCCACAAGTCGTGTCAAGCAGACCCCCAATAAAAAACTTCTAGTTGCTTGACCATACCACTTATTCCGCGTTCCATGGTTCACAATCTGCAATGAAATTACTGTGATACATATCATAAAACGTTGCCACTTAAATAGAATAAAATATTTGGACTTGACTTTAAGTTCATAGAAAACCTATTTTTCCTTCTGAAATGTACTTAATATAAATATTACTATCGTTCGGAGGTGAAATGAAGAAGATCTTTTCAGGTTTTGTAGTTTTGGGCTGTCTCCTGGTATTAATTTTGTGTACCTCATGTTCTTTTTTTGAAAAGCCTGATGCTCCCAGTGGTTTAACCGCGGTTTATAACGAAGTAGATGACTATGTTGAACTACATTGGGACAATATCACTGGTGTATCTCAATATGAAGTTTGCCGGGGTGACAATGAAGATCCGAAAACTTTTACTGAAATTGCCGATCCTGATGAAGCCTGGTACGATGACTTTGAATACGATTATTATAATCGGTTCTATGCCGTCAGAGCGGAGAATAATGCCGGGACCAGCGACTTTAGTGAGGTAGTGGAGGCGAACATTCCCGATCATGATGCTAAAGAACCAAATAATGATTTAGCCAACGCGACAATACTGACGCTTGTTGATGAAGAACCTAACGATATGCACCTGTCAATCATGCCCGCTGGTGATATCGATTGTCTTAAATTCTACGCGGGTACCGATCACGGTTTTAATATTTCAATCAATGCCAATCAATGCTCAGTGAATAATATTCAAATGACATTGGTTGACGAAAATGATAATGTGGTCGCCACGGGAGTCGCTGGTTCTGATGCTGTAACGGAAATACTTGAGTGGACACCCAGCCAAGCCGGGTATTACATAATAAAAATTCGGTCATCCGATATAAATGCAACCGGTTACTATATTATTTATGTTACTCCATGGACTTAGGATAATTATGACAGAGAGCAACAATAATGTGTTACTCTCTGTTCATTGATTGAATCCTATAATAATCCTTAGCTGGTAATTCTGTAATCCACAACAAAAACAGATCATCAGAGCTTTTATTTATTAGCTGACCTGATTTTCCCCCGAGCTATTTGAGATCTCTGTCGCTTCTTTTTGGTTGTATCAGGTTCTCAAGCCTGACAGAATAAGGATAGCAATATTCCGAAGATTCAATAGTCATACAATTGTCAATGGAATACGACCTCATCACTAAATGATGAATATTAATCCCTTGCAACTTGCTACCGAAGCCTGCAGCTTAAGGTATGTTTAATATCTGTTTGATTCAGCCGCCCATCGAAGATTTCTATACTACTATCAACCGGAATATCCCCTTTGGGCTGCTTTCCATCGGAGCTGCTTTAGCTCCCAAGCACAAAGTGCACCTATTGGATCTTCGTTGTGGTTCAGCTCATAAAATCCCAATCCCGCCGGAGTTGCAGGCGGTTAAGCCCTACTATCGCCCCGACGATGCTTCACCGTTTTCACTTTATAAATCCTACCAGCGATTTGGATTAACTCCTAAGCAAATCACGGCTGTTCTACCGGCTGATGCCGATGTTTTCCTAGTCTCTGCCCTGTTTTCGACTTATGTCCCAGAGACACTGGAAATTATCTCCCTAATCAGAGAGAAACATCCCAACTCCACAATCATCAGCGGTGGTTCGGGGGCAATCTTTCATCCTGAAGAATTTTTCGCTGCCGGGGTAGATTTTATTATTAATGGCGAGGGAGAAATCGCCGTTCCGCAACTACTGGCTGAATTGGAATCCAATGCACCCGATTTCACTTCCGTTCCCAATCTCATCTGGCGTGCTAGAGGAAAAATTCAGCAAACTCCAAAAGTACCAATTGCCAACCTGGATACGCTACCATTCCCTGATTACACTCTTCCCGGAACGCCTCAATATTTTCACCATGGGCGGCAGCACGCCATCCTGATGACCAGTCGGGGTTGTCCCTA
>CAZJIU010000023.1:0-24245 GCA_964546145.1 uncultured bacterium | reverse complement strand
GCCCACCGGATTGGCTTGAAAATAACGGCTTATTTAATTATCGGTTTGCCCGGCGATACTGTTGAAAACAATCTTCGATCTATTCTATTTCTCGCGGATCTACCGGTTTTAATAGGTCCGTCGCTTTTTTATCTTGTCCCCGGAACCCCGATTTTCGATAATCTCAACAATAGTGGCAGAATCCCGGCGGCTGTGCGCTGTTACCGAGCGAGCTTTTTCCCCTACGAGCGACCGGATTTCAGTCGCGAATCAGCCCTGACTCTTTTCCGCATCTGTCGGATTATCAATTTCCTGAAAGCGATTAAAGAGTACAACTATCAGCCAGCTAAATATCAGATTATCAAAAATGCTGTCATTATATCGCCCGGACTGTCCGGGAAACAGAATCGGATTACGCTGGGCTTTGCGCTGTTGGAATTACTCAAAAAAACCGGAAAACTATACGGCACCAGCCGGAAACAGGGTTGCAGTTATCCTTTAGTTGAAGAAAAATATACAAAAGGATTAATAGACCGATTTCGAAAACCTGTCACTGGTTTATTCGATATAATCCAGTAAATCTTGGCTGAGTATTTTTATAGCAATTAAGTAAAGTAAACTCGAAAAAGAAGATTAGTCCAATCCCATTTCCTCAATCGCCTGTTGGATTAGCTTATCACTGACTTTCTTGATTGCTTTTGAACCAGCGTTCTCTTCAGAATTACCAGCATCTTTATCTTCGACAATATAGTTACCGACTACCGATTTCTGCTGAACATTATAAACCTTCAGTGTACCCCGGGCGCGGGCGAAATAAAAACCCTCCTGAATTTTATTGGTCTGACCGGAGGATACAGTACCAAGTAAGATTAAATCAGCACCACTACCTTTGACCATATCAAAGATAATTTCCGGCTGATTAGCATTCAACTCCATCTCGGTCAGCTCACCAAAAGGATTATTTTCGAGCACTTTGAAACCCGAAAATGTCAGCTTTTTCAACAGCGTATTCTCAAGATAGGAAATACCGACAACCTGACCCAGATTCGACTCCAGAATTTTGACCATCACTTTATTATCGGGAAGCAGAGTAAAGAGGTACTGATTATTGGCTACCGGGATACCTTCGGGAAATTGAACTTGGGTGAGGATCTCGATTTTACCCGCTGAGGCAATATCTTCCACCCCGATAATCACTTTGCCATCCGCATCAGTCTTGGGGACGGCGGCAAAGGTTGCTTTGCCTTTGACCACCGAAATATTGACATCGAGGTTAGGCAGAGGATAGCGCTGCATGCCGTCAATCCAGCAAACAGTCAGTTCCAATGGTTGCGGCAGTTTCATTCCCATTTTAGCTTTCTGGTCCGAGCCCTTTCCCTCGATGCGGATGCTGGCCGGAATCTTATCCATCACAGTCGCGACCTTCTCCTTGAAACCATTCAACAGCCCTAAATCGGCAGGCAACAATCCGGTGATTTTTAACAGGGGTTGAACATTAGCCTGGATCGTCTTCATCTGTTCAATCGCCATCAAAATTTGTCCCTGTTTTGCCAATTCCAGAGATTCATCAAACCGGCTATCGCCTAACTTAATGGTTTCATCCACCATCTCTTTCATAAATTGCCGGTGATCTTCCTCGGAAAAAGGAACGGCCATAAACACCTGATATTCGATATAGGATTTCAGCCCCTCTCTTACGCGCCATTGCTCGACAAAAACCTTGCTGGGTTTCACCGCAATAATGCTGCGCGAAACAACTTTAATGCGGGAATTGGTAAAGGCGTCAGTTGTGGTTACTTCGCCCGATTTCTCAATAATTTGATCAACAAATTCACTCTCGATAATTCCACCCAGGGTTTCGATAATCTGGCGCTTGGCATCAGCCAGAGCATCCGCCCGCGCATCGGATTCACTGGGAAAACGATGGGAAACTCCGACGAACATGCCGGGAGTAATCGTATCCACCCACTTCGGACGGGGCTCTTCGGTAATGCGTTTCTGGGCATACAATGGCTTGCTCGAAATCAGAATCGCCAGATAAAAAACCGCTAATCCGGTTAAAACCGAAGTACAACAAGAAAAATTTCTTTGGTAGTTTTTCATTGAATCTCCTGGTTTTGCGAACATTTTAAGAATAATCAGAATTTATGTCAATTTTAAAATTATAAAAATATAGGAAACATTTGCTCTTTTTAACTATTCCCAGAATTTGTTATATTCGAATTAGTTTATGACTAAAATAATCATTGATCATTTTACTGCATTAAAAATTTCTAATCCTGAAGGGAGGAGCTGTAAGCCATGAAATCTTTAAAAATCCTTTCATCTTTAATATTCATGTTAACTTTCTCCCTTTTATTCGCTCAATTCACTGAAGTCAGTGTCGAAATTTCGGTAGATCGCATGCCAGAAAAAGAGCGCAATGATTTGAAAACTCTGGAGCAGCTGATTCCAATTTATTTTCAAAACTACAGTTGGTTTGAGAACACCTACGGGATAGGGATACCAATTAAAATCAGCATGTTTCCGGAAGGGGTCAACACTACCGGTTTCGAGCGGACGTTCACATCGCAAATATTTATCTCCAATCAGTCTGGCGACCAGCGCTTTTTTGAGAAGAGTTTCAAATTTGTCTACAATCAAAATGATCCCTTGACCCATTCCGATATGGTTCTCCCGCTGCCCGGAGTTCTGGATTTCTACGCCTACCTGCTAGTCGCCGGTGAATTAGATACCTATGATCCACTCGGTGGCAATAACCTGTATGAAAAGGCAAGAGATATTGCTAATCGGGGACAACTTTCAGTGCATCCCTCAGGCTGGAAGCAGCGGCTGCAGGAGCTGGATGAAATCACGCGACTGAGGAATTACCGCATGGCTAAATATTGCTTCTGGACTGCAGTTGATCTGCTCGATCAGAAAAAAGAGGCTGAAGTTCCAGATGCAATCAGTCAGATGCTCGAAAACTTTGACAAAATGTTCGAGGTGAATGCCCGCGAACGCTATTCTCACATCTTTCTGGATGTTCACGCCCGGGAAATTGCTGAAATTATTCGCGACTACGGTACTCCCGCTCAGAAAACAACCATCATGGAACTTGATCCAGATAATGTCAATATCTACAAAGCAATTTTCGAGTAGAGAACTGACCGATCAAGAACCGCCCGTTGGAGAGGTTGAGCTGTCATTCATCTTGGAGAAGGATTTTAATTTAATAAGTTTACTAAAGGTACGACGCCGGCTGAGGTAAAATTGGAGTGCAACCGAGCCGTGGTAGAGACACTCCAGAATTTGCCCGTCGGTCACTACCCGCAGTTTTTTTACAAACCGTCTTTTTCGCCATAATAGCACCGGGTGGAGCAATACCCAGAGGTGCGCCTTGATAATACCGCCGATCCTGCCAAAATCCCCCTGAATCAAAGAAAATCCTAACGCCAGATAATCCAGCAGCAGGCGAAGCGGAAAAATATAGGTTGTCAGCAGAAACCGGTAATTGGTAAAAAGCATTATCAAACTGTTACGGTGATTTAAATATTTCTTAAAAGGTGATTCGGCTCCTAAGGTATAGCCTGAGCGGTGGTAGATTACTGCCCGGGGCTCGACAGCTATACGATAATTCAGCAACTGGATTCGCCACTGCAAGTCGAGTTCTTCCATGTGGGCAAAGAAGGTTTCGTCGAACATGCCAGCCTGTTTGACCACTTCGGTGCGGGCTAAAAATGCCGTGCCCGACGCCCAGAAAATGCGAGCAGCAAGTTCGTCATATTGTCCGCTATCTTTCTCGATTTCCGTAATAATTCGACCACGGGCAAAAGGAAATCCAAAAATGTCCATCTCGCCGCCGCAGGCACCGGAATAATCAAAGCTATTGCGGTTATAATAGGATAAAATTTTAGGCTGCACTACCGCAATAGACTCATCGGACATAATCTTTGCCAGAAGATATTCGATCCAGCCGGGAACATGAATCGTATCATTATTAAGAATTAAAATATAAGGCGTGGTAACGACGCAAATAGCAGCATTGCATCCGCCGGCAAAGCCCAGATTGCGCTCTAGAGAAATGATCTGCACTGCCGGAAATTCCCGAGCTACCATGGATCGGCTATTATCGGTCGAGGCGTTATCAACCAGAATCACGCGCAGCTCCAATTGCGTCGAATGAAACAATGAAGCCAGACATTCGCGCAGGATCTCTGCGCCATTATGATGGGGAATTATGACCGTTATCTCGCTATCCGACGGCGTCACCAATATCTGATCTATCGCGTTTGTTTGGCCGAGTCGGCTTTTAGCCGCGCTAAGTACTTATCGCGCATCATGATTGCACCTTGATCATTTGGATGCATTTGTATCCAGGAATCAAGGATGTGAGCGGCATTGGCATAATCCTGGGTGTCTTCGTAAATTCGTACTAAGGTACTAATTATTTCCGGGTCATCTTGATTAACCTGGTACAGCGGTTCAAGCATCGCCAGCGATTTTTCAGCATCCCTTAAATATTGATAATACACTCCGGCATATTTGACCTTGCTTTTCACACTCGCCCGCGGATTGTTGGCAAGTTTATCCAGTCGCCGTCTGAGCTCTTCCGGCCGACCACCCTCATGATATAACATACCCAGCTGCAGATAGGTATCTTCGTTCTGAATCGGTGTCACCTCTTCCGGGATTTTCACCTCCATCGAATCCAGAATTGTCAGCATGGAATCTGTTTGACCAGTGTAATAGTACTCGACGGCAACTTGAAAGAAAGCCGCACGATAATTGCCGATCAATTTTGTTATTGTATCATCATAATACACTTCGGGATTATCCAGATTGCGGTAACGGTAGACATCGAGCAGGTAATGCTCAATTTTGTTAATATCCAACCGACTTATCTTCTGCGGATGAATCCGAAAAGTTAAGCCCTCCATCTGGAGGTAAGGTTCCAGATTTAACCGGTTATTCGGCGCTACCGTCGTCGCAAAATAAATCGGCCGCTGTCCCCGATTCGCCTCGAGAATTTGCAAAATCATAATATCCTGTACGCGGAGTGCCTGCCCGATGATGGTGGGACTCAATTCCCACTCTAATGGTGGTAAATCAGTATCAGGTGGCGGTGAAATTTTGACTTTGGATTTCTTCCAGGGAATGGGTGAGAGCCGGTTGATATCATCATCGGTCATCCGCCCCAGTTGAATCTTAGGCTCCTGATCCCGCAGCTGTTTGATATACCAGGGAGTATTTAGCAAACTGAGATTCACCACTCGCACATCCTTGCGGATATTTTCAACTTCCTGCATATACCAGACGGGGAAAGTGTCATTATCGCCATTAGTAAAGATTATGCCGCCGGGTTCACAACTTTGCAGTAAATTATAGGCATAATCCGAAGCAACATAATTACCCTTGCGACTATGTTCATGATAATTAGCCAGGAGGACATTCAGCGGCAATGCCAGCAATAGGACGATGGTCACCAGATAGGCCAGCGGTTTGCGCCATTTTTCCCGCTTCAGTTCAATCAAATGACTAATCAGCGCCGTTGCCCCGATGCCGATCCAGACCGCAAACGCAAAAAAGGAACCGACATAGGAGTAGTCCCGCTCGCGCGGCTGCGGATCATCCTGATTCAAATACAGGACAACCATTAAACCAGTAAAAAGAAACAGTGCCAAAATTGAGAGGGCTTTATTCTTATCTTTATTAAAGTGAACCAATAAACCATACAAACCCACCAGAAAGGGGAATGGCAATAAAAACTGGAACGGATCTACTCTGACATCCTTACGACCAATAAATTGCCAATTGAAGTAGCGGATGTACATCTCTTTGATTTGGTAATTCCAGAAATAACTCCAGACACTTTTATTTTTCCAGCGATAATCGGCTTCCGGTTTCCAGACCCGGCGATCAAAAATATCAGTAAATGACCTGCGACCATATTGCTCCCGTTCCAAATAGGCAACGGCCTGATGGGTAGTCTCCGGATCATTCTCGTCAATGCTTGGATCCTGAGCGCTGCGAATAAAGATTGTGGCATAAGAGGAGTAGCCCACGATAATCAGGATTAAAGCCATGAGTGCTACCGAAACTATATGACTTTTCCGCCTGATTGCCCAAACCGTAACCGCAAAAATCAGCAGAATGGTAATACCAATTGCGTAGACTCCAAACTTATCAGCAATGGTTGGCAGTCCTCTAATCACCCCACCATTAATTACTAAAAATACCGCCGAAGCCGCAAATGCCATAATTACGCTCCGGCTATGGTCTTTCAACCGCTGATTCTTTCCCCTGCGATACAGGTACAGATAGATTCCCGCAAAAGAGGCCAGGGTGAAAATAGCCTGCACAGTAAAAGATTTACTGAAAATTGCCCGCCAAAAAACGAATAATAATGATACGGCTACCACACCTATGATGATGTCTACCACTAACCAACCAACTTGGGTCGTCTTGGTTCGCTTGAAGTAGATAATCAGCGCAATGAAGAAGATTGCGAGTAAGTTGAGCAGGTGAATCCCGATCGCCAAACCGACAATAAAAGCGATAATCAGCAGGTAGCGCTCGTGCCCTGGCTGATCAGCCTTCTCCTCCCAAACCAAAATTAACCAGACAACAATCGCCGTTAAAAAAGTGGAATAAGCATAGACCTCCGCCTCGACAGCATTAAACCAGTGACTATCGGTAAAGGCAAAGGTCATAGCCCCGATAAAAGCACCACCGTAGACCGCAAGTTTCTGAAGTGGTTGGACTGGTTTACCCCAGCTTTTCAACAATTTGACAATAATTAAAAACAAAAACATTACCGCAAAGGCACTGGCAAGTGGTGACATCAGATTTACCCGATAGGCGATATCTTTACCGGTAGGCAACATCGAAAATATTCGACCAATCAATAAATACAGCGGACTACCTGGTGGATGCGGTACCCCCAGAGTATAGGCAGTAGCAATAAATTCACCACAATCCCAAAAAGACACAGTTGGGGCAATGGTGTCCATATACACAATCCAACTGAACACCAAACACAAAATCGCCAGGACAATCTTTTCTCGGTTATTCTTTAAAATTTCCATGGATATCCTTTTCAGTAATCAGTTTTTCTCTTCAGGTTTGGGTTGATTAGGTTGCGGCGGAGTTTCACCCCGTTTCAATTTATAATCAACGAAATTCATCTTTAATTCGGTGATAGCATTAGCTAAAATCCGCTGCTCATCTTCGGTTAAATTACCCTTTGTCTTCGCTTCAATCATCTCTAACATATCAATCGTAAATTGGGCTTCTTTCAGATTGACTTCGACTTTATCAGTAAGTGGATTTTTCTGCTTACCCAGTTGAATCCAGGCACTGGTTACAAAGGACTGAATTAATCCTAAAAAAAGGACCTGTTTAAGGTCAGGCTTCTCATCACTCATAATATCTCTTATAAAACATTTATAAAATTTAAATATTCGGAATAATTGCTGATTAAATGCTCACGCACCAACAGGTGTTCCGGACGACGCAAATGGGGATCACTTTTTAACAATTTAAATGCTTCTTGACGGGCTGATTGCACCAGATCCCGATCCTTCACAATATCAGCGATTTTCATCTTCAGAAATCCATGTTGGCGAGTTCCATAGAACTCTCCGGGTCCGCGTAATATAAGGTCTTGTTCCGATATTTCAAAGCCATCGGTCGTCTTATTAATAATCTGTAGGCGCTTGTGCGAGGCTTCGCTCCGTTTGCGCTCCACCATGATACAAATCCCATTTTTAGTACCCCGTCCGATGCGTCCCCGCAACTGGTGAATTTGAGTCAAGCCAAACCGTTCGGCATTTTCAATAACCATAACCGTTACATTCGGATTATCCACACCAACCTCAATTACTGTAGTACTTACCAGGATACCAACTGCACCATCGTTAAAGGCTTGCATTACTCCTTCCCTCTCCGGGGTTTTCATTCCACCGTGGAGTAAAGCCAGGTGCAAATCGGGGAAGACCCGGCGCTTGAGCTGCTCATAGCCCTGAATCGCTGCCTGCAAATCCATCTTAGCGGACTCTTCGATCAGAGGGTAGACAATATATACCTGATCCCCGGCTTGGACCTTTTTACGGATAAATTCATAAACTCGGTCAAGCTGGTCTACATTCACAATTCGGGTAACAGTTTTGCCCTTCCGGGCTGGCAATTCATCCAGAACCGAAACGTCCATATCGCCATAAAGGGTCATACTCAGGGTGCGCGGAATCGGAGTTGCCGTCATCACCAGGACGTCGGGATTCAAACCTTTGGCAATCAGTTGACTGCGCTGGACCACGCCAAAGCGATGCTGCTCGTCAATAACCACCAGGGCTAAGTTCCGAAATTCGACCTCCTCCTGGATCAAGGCGTGGGTTCCAACAATCAGCTCCGCAGTACCCTGACGGATTTCCTCCAGGATTTCGGTCCTTTCTCTTTTCGGCTGCCCGCCGATCAACAGGCGCACTTTTATCCCGGCTGGCTGACCCAACTTAATAAGGTTCCGGTAATGCTGCTCAGCCAGAATTTCCGTCGGAGCCATTACGGCAACCTGGAAACCATTGGCAATTGCAATACTGGCGCAAAGCAGCGCTACCACAGTTTTCCCCGAACCGACATCTCCCTGCAGCAGCCGATTCATCATCTCATCGGCTTTCATATCGTCCCAGATCTCGTGGATGACCCGCTTTTGAGCCGCGGTCAACTCAAAGGGCAGTCTCTCATAAATTTGCTTCAAGTGTTCACCTGCACCAGGATAGTGAAACCCTTTTTGCACTGATTTAATTCCCAAACGCTTGACTGCTAACAACAGTTGCAGATAGAAAAGCTCTTCAAATTTAAATCGGAGGCGAGCACCTTCCAGGAGTTGCTGATTTGCCGGAAAATGAATTTGCTGCAAGGCTTCAGTAATATCCATTAACTGCAACATTTCCTGGAGGGAGCTCGGCAGAATTTCGGTTACCTGAAAGTCAAGCTGTTCGAATATTTTATGAAATTGCCGCCGGAAACCGCGGCTGTCCAAGCCGACCTTTTTCAATTCAGCTGTGGAGGGATAAAGCGGAATAATCCGGGCAGTATGCAGAGTAGAATATTCTTCGCTTTCGAGAATGTCGTAATCCGGATGAACCAGTTGCAAGCCCTTGTAAAACTCGACTTTCCCGCTTAGCGCCACCATATTGCCGGGGTGAAAAATTTTCTGAACATAACTGGCACCATTAAACCAGACACAGCGCAGCTGCCCGCTGTCATCGCCAATCAGAACCTGCAAGTAAGGCCGCCGACGTGACCGGACATTCGCCAAAGATAGAATTTTACCGACGACGGTAACATCCATTCCCAGCCTTACCTTAATAATCGGGGTAATTGTACTCCGATCCAGATAACGCCGCGGAAAATGATAAAGTAAATCGCGAAAGGTTCTTATCCCTACACTTGCAAGTGCAGTGCCCCGTTTAGGACCAATCCCCTTGATATAGGTAACAGCTGTATTGCCGTCAATCTGGAAGGTTTTGGCAGAGCTTACCTGGTTCAAAAGACCCGACTATAACTTTCGTTGATAAGTATAACTTATTGTCTCGCTGGTATCGGCATTCACTTTCACTGGAAAGACGATCATCCGGCTGCTCTTTTGAGTATATGAATGACTGGCTTTTTTAATCTCCCAATATCCATAAAGATGATCAATCACTTCGACATTCACCGGCACATTCTTGCGGTTGGTGATCTGGATTTCTACGGTGATCATTTCCGAACGCTTGGTTTGCATTTCCCGTGCGACTATTGTCCGCTTGCCCCGTACATCGAATGCCTTGCCGATCGTCAAGCGGAGGGTGTCCTTGCGGCTGGTATGCTCAATGCGATCTTCACCAATGAATTGCAAAGTGCCATCGGTATCTCGTTTGAACATCCGCACCACACCCTTGGGCAAAGCCATACCCATGTTGTTCTCGGTGGTATTTTCAAACCGAAAGGCAACACTCAGCGGATCTTCCCGCTCATTCAGGTCGTAATTGTCAAACAAATAAACCTTGCGCCCCTTAGCCTGAATCTCCTCAAAGAGGCTAACTTGCTTCTGCTCCTGATCACGCAGGGTCACCGGCTGCGACAATTCATAAAGGTAGTAATCGGCAATCTCCCGGCTTTCGACCGCCTGCTCGGCAGATACCGTCAACGCATCGGTGAGCTTGGCTTTAGCTCTGTATCGTTTCTCATCTTCAATCTTGTTAATTTCACCGGCAATCAACTTTAATTTGGCATTTTCATAAGTCGCTCCGGAACTGTTATTCAACGAAATCCAGGACGACAAAGTAAAATCCTCCGGTAGCTCCGGTGGATTATCCTGATCGAGCACCAGGATATACTCGGCATTCCAGGACATACCGGTCGTCAGATAGCTCAGTTCAGCATCGGTTTTACCTTTATAATCCGAGCTGATTTTCCATTCCAGGGTGGGTTTGACGATCAATCCCTGTGGCAGAGCCGGGAAATCGTAATCGGAAATACTTTCCATTCGAGCAATCCGAACGTTGCCCTCGGGGAGCTGAACAATTATCGTATTCCGGTCAGCATTCAGCAACTTCCCGGAAATTGCTTCTTTATTGGTCAGTCGAAAAGTAACGTTTTCGCCAATATATTTCTGGAACAGCTTTTCGGTACTTACCAGGTCATAGAGAAAGTTTTGTTCGAGTATACTAATAGCGCTGGTTTTACCGGGGAAAGTAATATGCACTGAAGTTGGGTCAACCTTAGCTGAGACGCCTTCAATACTAATTTCCGATCTGCCTTTGGTTACTTCGAACGTGCATGTCTGTGAAATAAATCCCAGATTGTTATTATAGATGGTAATTCTGATGGATTTAACTGGCACAACAGCGAAAATGTTTGTTGGCAGGCTAAAACAAATTAGTGCTAATATGAATATTCGTCTATGTATTTTCATGTTTTACTCCCAAGATATAAATCATGTTTTATTTTCAAACAAACCTGAAATAGCATCTTATAACAGATTTAGATAATGTTACCTATTTTATATAATCGGAGAATTTCTTCTTGTTTCTTCAACTGTTCTATCAGCTTTTGCTCTTTTTTGTGTTCTTTCTCTACTATTTCACGAGGTGCTTTTGAAAGAAAATCCTGATTTGTCAATTTTGCTCTAACACTTTTCAATAATACTTCTAATCGTTTAATCTCTTTTTCCATTTTCTCAATTTCAGATTTAGGATCGACAATATTATCAATATGAATATATGTGGTTGTAGTGCCTGTAGATATCGGGATGGATTGTACTGGATGAGTAACAACTAAACTGATATTCTCTAAATTTGCTAATTTTCGTACATAACTTTCTGTCGGAGGGCCAGTTAAAATTCCAACTGATGACGTTTGGTTGTTTAATACCGAAACTCGTGGTTTTATTGCTGGCGATATATTCAATTCACTCCGCTTAGTACGAATCTGAGTTATAATGTTTTTTGTTTCGACAATTTTATCTATTGAATCCTTGCTAATCTTTAATGTAATTGCTTGCGGCCAGGGCGCGATAATGATGTCCGGTTCAGCCGGTGACTTTATGTGCTGATAAATTTCCTCGGTGATGAACGGCGCGTAAGGATGCAGCAGTTTGAGGAAATTCTTCAGGACATAGATCGCCACCTGCAGGGCGGTTTGCTTTTCTGCCGGCGACTTTTTATATAGGCGATCCTTGATGAGTTCGATGTACCAGTCGCAGTAATCGCTCCACACGAAGTCATAAATAATTCGGGCTACTTCATCGAAACGGTATTTTTTCAGATTTTTGTCAACGACGTGAATGGTGGCGTTCAGGCGGCTCAGAATCCACTCATCAGCCAGTTCCAGTTTCAGATGCGCCGGTTCGAATTGTTCCTTAGGGACAGTATTTTCGTCCAGGTTCATTAGGATAAATCGGGCGGCGTTCCAGACTTTATTCATAAAGTTGCGACCGACCTCGAGTCGCTCTTCGGAAAACAGGATGTCCTGCCCCTGTGGCGCGATCAGCATTACACCAAAGCGCAGAGCATCGGCACCATATTTCTCCACCAGTACCAGCGGATCGGGCGAATTGCCCAGCGACTTGCTCATCTTGCGACCTTTGATATCCCTGATAATGCCGGTGAAATAGACGTCTTTAAAAGGAATCTGACCCATAAACTCCAGGCTTGCCATAATCATCCGTGCCACCCAGAAAAAGATAATATCCGGCGCCGTAACCAGGGTATCCGTCGGAAAAAAGGCATGCAGATCAGCCGATTGCTGCGGCCAGTCCAGAGTCGAAAAAGGCCATAACCAGGAACTAAACCAGGTATCCAAAACATCCGGATCCTGCCGCAAAGCATGTCCGCATTCGGGACATATTGTCGGATCATCCATCCGCGCATCCTGCCAGCCACAATGATCGCAATAAAAAACCGGAATCCGGTGACCCCACCAGAGCTGCCGGGAAATACACCAATCCCGGACATTGTTCGTCCAGTGCTGATAAGTCTTCACCCAGCGCGCCGGATGGAATCTGATTTTGCCTTCGTCCACGACCCGGATTGCCGGTTCTGCCAGAGGCTTCATTTTAACAAACCATTGTTCGGAAAGATAGGGCTCGATCATCACGCCAGCCCGTTGACTGAAGCCAACGTTATGAGTATAGCTCTCAATTTTCTCAACCAGTCCCAGCCGCTCCATTTCCTCAACCACAATCCGGCGCGCTTCAAACCGGTCATTACCCGTAACCAGCGGACCAGCCGTCGCATTCATCGTTCCATCAGTATTCATAACATTGACCTGATCCAGATTATGTCGCAGCCCGATCTCAAAATCGTTGGGATCGTGAGCCGGGGTCACCTTGACCGCACCGGTTCCAAACTCCTGATCCACAAATTCATCAGCTATTACCGGAATAACCCGATTCATAATGGGTAAAATGATATTCCGACCAACGAATTGATGATAGCGCTTATCGTTAGGATTGACGGCAACCGCGGTGTCACCCAACATCGTCTCTGGGCGAGTCGTCGCGACTGTCAGATGCCCGGTGCCATCCTGCAAAGGGTACTTGAAATACCATAAATGTCCCTTGGTTTCCCTATGAATAACCTCCTCATCAGACAGGGCCGTCTGCGAAGCGGGACACCAGTTGATAATCCGGCGACCGCGGTAGATTAACCCCTTTCGATATAAATGCACAAATACCTGGCGCACGGCATTGGATAACCCCGGATCAAGGGTGAAGCGCTCCCGCTCCCAGTCGCAGGAGCAGCCAATCTTGCGCAACTGGGTCAGAATAATGGATTTATGCTTGTTTGCCCAATCCCAGACAATTTTTAGAAATTCTTCACGGCTGAAATCGTACCGGCTCTTGCCCTCCGACCGTAAATTCTTTTCAACTACATTTTGGGTCGCAATGCCGGCATGATCGGTGCCGGGCAGCCAGAGAGTTTCATGACCATTCATCCGCGCATGCCGAATCAGAATGTCCTGAATCGTATTATTCAGCACGTGACCCATGGTTAAAATTCCGGTCACATTGGGCGGCGGAATGACAATCACAAACGATTTTTTCGAGCTCCGGTTATCGGCATGGAAATAATTCTGCGCCAGCCAGTAATCATACCAGCGCGATTCCACCTGACGTGGGTCATAGACCTTGGCTAACTGAACAGCCAAATTTTACCTCATTAACTTTCGATAATTAAACTGAAGGCGGTTGTCAATTTCAAAATATTCTGATTGGCCTGCTTAAGACGGCGACTAAGAACCCGGGCAATATTGTGCATAACATGACCACCGATTTCCGGGTAATTATTACAAATATTAAAAAAATCCTTCTTATCAATGCGGGCAATCTCGCAGGCTGAACTGGCTTTTACCGTGGCTGTCCGGAGATCATCGTCACTAAACAGGCTCATCTCCCCGAAAAACGGATGATATTCACTGGTAAGCTTGATCAGGCTTTTTTCCCGGCTGTCCGACTGGGCACTGCTGGTTTTCAAGGTCAATGCCTGGGTAATTTCTACCTTGCCATCCAATAATAACAGGATTGAATTGCCTTTGTCGCCTTCCTGGATAATCGTATCCCCATGATTGAAGTGGATGGTCTTGATGACCTGGCAAAACTGATTGATCTGATCTTCCGTCAAACCGGAAAAAATCTCATACGCTTTTAAAAGCTTGGGATTGAATTCAAAACATTTGTTCTTCTTCATTATTTCAACACAATGGCTTTTTCGTTTTCTTGAATGATATAATCCTTGGGTGGATTCAAATTTACGATCACTTTGTTTTCCTCACCCAGGGTTTTGCCGGCTTCTTTCAATTTTCGCTCGATAAAAGCATCCAGGTGACTGGTATCGGCTGAGAGGAAATCGGAAACGCCAATAGACTCCACCGCCAACAATACGCCTAAGACGAGCAGATTATGTTGACTCTTGAAAAACTCCGCGACTTCACCGAATTGTTTACCCTTGAACCGCGAAGGGATCGGCACGGTCGAAAGCCGATGGTCGCTTTTAGCATTCAGCAGGCTGGAGACTACGTTCAACAGCCCCGGCTCGAGTACATCACTGGCTACAAAATAATCCATGAACTGGTCGCTAACAATCACATCGTCGGCTTTTGCTCGCTTGATATGCACCTCATTTTCGGGATTCATGATGAAGGCAATCACTTTTTTCTTCGGAAAAGAGGACTTGATGTTCAGCGTCGCCAGCAGCGTTTTTTCATCAGCCACCAATGGCTCAAACTGGTACAAATTGGGCAGCAGAATTATTGACTGAGCCATCTTGATATTAGCCCTCTCCAGCGGGGCATTGCGGGTATAATCGCCACGGATGAATTTGACCTTGTATTTGCGGAAACGATCCAGAACACTGTTAATCTCCTCCTCAGACAGCTCGTTCACCAGAATTATTTTCGGAACTTTACCCTTTGCCAGGGTAAAAAAGGTTTCGATGATGGCTTCAGCCCGCCCATTCCAACCGCAAATGATAATATGCTCTTCATAATCAATTGATTCCAAACCCTGATCCTCCCTGATTCTTCGCGCTACAAAAATAGATGAAATCGTAGCGGTAATTAATGATACTAAAGTTACTCCCGAAATCATTACCACAATTCCGATAATCCGACCGCCCACGGTAATCGGACGAATATCGCCATAACCCACAGTAAAGGCCGTTACCAATGCCCACCAGACCGAATCCCAAAGATTATGGTATTCGTCGGGATTTGCCAACCCTTCAAAGTACAAAACCAGTATACCAGAACAAACCGCCAGCAGTATCAGCACCAGAAAAACTCTGAAAATAGTATGACTAACAATAAATTTTAGTGTTTCAAAAAATTTCAATTTGTCCCTTTTATTCTCAAACAGAAAAATATTACTCAAAAAGCATTATAAAGTCAACGGTAAGGCGTTAGCAAAATAATAATTAACGATAATAATATGGCTGCAATACAGTTTGCCTGACCCTATCAATGATTTCTTCATCTGTCAGCGGGATCAGAGTCTCACATCGTAGGGCTGGTTGAATAACTATCTTCAACTTACTCCGTGGATCAATCGTAAATCGGTTTTTCGGTTTCAGCGAAAAAAAACCATTCAAAGTGATCGGTAGAATATCCAGGTTGCTTGCCCGGAGAATATGAACAAATCCCTTTTTGAACTTCCCCATCTGACCAGTCAGCGTCCGGGTCCCCTCGGGGAAAATGCCAATAGTGATGCTTTTCCTTGCTTTCTCAATGGCTTGCTGAATCGCCAGTCGGGATTTATCTGGCTGGCTGGGTTCGATGGGAATAAAGTTGTTCATTTTTAAAAGACGCCCAAAACCCCAAATGCGGAACAAATACTCCCGACCAATCCAGGAAAGGTGAGCTATCACAATCATAACCGCCGGAATATCGTAGATACTGGTATGGTTAGCTACCAGAATATAACGCTTTGCCGGATCATAATTTTCTTTTCCGGTAATATGGACTCGTTTGCCTAACAGCAGGAAAATGCCCCAGGCCCAAAATCGGTGCCCTTCTCGAATCAGCCACTTCCAATGCAAATAACTGATGGCAATCCCGAGTAGCACCATAATACCCGTAAAAGAATACTGTAAGGCATAGGAGATCAGAGTATAGGCTACTAATACTATCGGTACTTTCGATGGTCTTTGCACTTGGGAAAGCATTGGTTTAATTCTAAGAATTATGCCCTTCAATTCCAATAAGAAAAATCTACTGAACTACGGAACACTGCTAATCGGATGTTTATCAATTGGGGCAGAAATTGGACCACATACATAACTTTAGCTGAAACTCATTAATGGTCACCATATCCCAAAGGGTTGCAGGATAAATCCCCAGCTCTCGATTTGGTCGGAGCTGAACGATTTTGAAATCGAGTCATAGGCACGCCGATAATCATAGGTAACCCCCAATTTCAAACCGATCAGCCAACGCCGGAAGGGAACTGCCTTACCATAAATCAGCTTCAGGCGAGATACACCGCTGGCAGTGAGTGAGGTTGGTACCTGGATTTCAAACTCAGTAGTACTGTTTTGCCCTAACTGCCAACTGAAATGTTGCCTGTTCATCCAACAGCGGTTTATTGCCAGCATGACCGTATTGCTGATGGCAGATAATCCATAATTGCGAAAGCCCACTTTAATATCCCAATCATAGAAAAAATCAGCTTTACTGCCTTCACCTGTGAGTTTCCATTCCACGCGATACCAGTTCGATCGCACCAGACAGTTATCAAAAATTTGATACAATCCACCAGTCAATACCAAACCACCGGCACCGGATGCCACTACAACTAACTCTTCCTCATCATTCAGCGTTAAAAAGGCGGCTAGCTGCCCGAAAAACAGACTGCCCGACCAGGGTTCCTGATATCCACCGCTGGTACTCTCAATCAAATTGAAATCCCGATAAACCGTGAACCTGTCAAATAAATCCTTATAGTTACTTTCGACCCAGGCTGAAGTCGCTGTCGAAGGGTAAAAAGTAAATTCCACCAAACCATAGGACGGAATATAGGATTTTCGCAAAATATTCCCGTACAATTTTAATTCATTCTCCTGCCAGATATAAACGGCTTGATTCTTATCAAATTGAAAAAACACACTGCTATAGCTATGATAAGGATCCAGAGTCAGTGAGACTCCCAAATCACGTTCGGCTACGTTCCAAACATTGCTCCATTGTGCTTCGACCGGGATTCCCAGGATCAGGAGCAGAGCGATAGTCAGCAAGCTGTTAGATTGATTTCTTATATTATGGAAAATGTTTAAATTCACAGCGTCATAAATTACATTCCGAAATTAGATTTTATAGCTCTTTTTCGTAGGATTAATATTTCAGTAACTATAGGAAACAATATGGCAAGACGATTGGGAAAAGTCGCATTAGCCTTGAGCGGCGGCGGGGCTCTGGGAATCGCACATATCGGGGCTTTGAAAGCATTCGCAGAATTCAATCTTAAACCGGCGGTGATATCCGGTACGAGTGCCGGTTCAATCATCGGGGCAATGGCTGCTCTGCAAATTCCCGTTTCAGAAATGGAAAAAATTGTTCTTGCGATTAATAAAAAAAGAATTGTTCATCTTCTTTCACCGACTATTACAACTGGTGGTTTGCTGGACCTAAAAAATTTTGTCACCTTTATGGAAGACATTTTAGGAAAAGACACCCTGATTGAGGATTTAAAAATTCCTTTCATCGCCGTTGCTGTTGATTTCCAGAACGGCAATATTTTATATCTCAATCGCGGTCGCCTGGTGGATGCAGTTCGTGCCAGTATTGCCGTTCCGGGGATCTTTACCCCGGTTGAAGCTAACGGCACTTTACTCGTGGATGGCGGATTGCGGGACAACCTGCCGTTGCGCGTACTCAAAGAATATCCGCACGACACGCTGATCGGCGTCAATGTCCTGAAAACACCGCAGCTGAAGTTCGAGGGCCTCTTTGCCCCAATCAACCTTGACAAGCCAGTCGAAGAGAAGGAAGCCGATTCCTTTTTCGAACGGATCACCCAAGTCATTCAGACCGGTATTCATAAACACTTGCGCAACTTTCCGCCGCTGACTTATATCACCTACCACTCCCTGTTGATCCTCATCTCCGAACTATCCAATAAGGAGATCCAGCTTGTCAAGCCCGACCTGGTCGTAAATTTGAACCTATCCAATCTTAAAATATGGGAGTTCTGGCGCGGCAAGGAGGCAATTGACATCGGCTATTGGGAAACTAAAGAGCAACTGCAAAATTATTTGAGCTGAATTTATCAATCTGTGGCTTTTGACCAACTCACCGACACTTTTCATTGGATTATAGTAATTACCGAATTTTGTTTATTGCACATTAAATTTCAATTAATTAAAATGAAACCTGGAGTTAGATGATCAGAAAATGAAATTCCATTTCAAAATTGGTATCACCCAAATTATCTCACAATGACAGACCAAATTATTGTTTGAACTACACCGGGTTCTACCAACGATAAATATCAAAATTCAGTAATGAGATCAACATTAAAAATTAAAACAAGGAACCTTTGATGAAGCTCCCACCCTCTCTTGACCGACCAGAGCAATATCGGCTAATCTTTGAAAGTGCTAATGAAGCTATTGTTGTTATTCAGAATCGCAAGCTGGTCCTCTTTAATTCCAAAACTGTCGAACTCCTGGGCTACTCTGCCAGCACGCTGAGAAAAGCCCCTTTGACCAAATTCATTCACCCCGCAGATTTAGACTTAGTCAAAGAAAATTTACAGAAATTACGGAGCAAAGAAGATCATCCAGCCCTCCTTCAAATCAGGATAATTAATAAAGCCGGCAAAATCAAATGGATTTTAGCCAATGCCGTGCTGATTAAGTGGAAAGGTAATCCGGCTTTTCTAAGTTTCGCTACGGATATTACAGCGCAAAAACTGACCGAGATAGCGCTTAAAGAGAGTGAGGAAAAATACAAGCGGATTGTCGAGAGCGCTAGCGATGCCATTCTCATTTATGCGGACGACATCATCAACTTCGTCAATATTGCAGCGGTAAAGATGTTCGGTTTCGGAAAAGTGTCCGATATAGTCGGCAGAAAGATCAATGAAATCGTCAATCCTGACTACATTCAAAATTTCAGCAAACGGACTGAACAACTAATGAACCGTAATAAAGTGCACTTTCCGGTAGAAGAAGTATTTCTGCGACAGGATGGTAGTTCTTTCCCCGCCGAAGTTTATGCCAGCCTGCTGCTATATGACGGAAAACCTGCCATTCAGATGATTCTTAGAGACATTACGGAGCGAAAAGCGCAGCAGCTGGCTTTGGAGCAGAGCGAACGGAAATGGCGGGAATTATTTGAAAAAATGCGCGATGGCTGGGCTGCCCTTGATAAGAATTCTAAATTCAATGAATGTAATCAAGCTTTCCTGAATATGCTTGGCTATACTATTGAAGAAATGAGGGAAAAGTCCGGCTGCGAAATAATTCCTACCAGATGGCATCAATACATGTGTGAAATTGTTGATGATACCTTCTCAAAGCAGGGATACACCGGAATTCTTGAGATAGAATTCATCCGCAAAGATGGCACAATTTTCCCTGTCGAGATTTCAGCTTTTCCAATTAGAGATAAGAATGGTCTGATCACCGGTATTTGGGGCATGGCCCGGGATATTACCGAGCAAAAAAATGCTCGGGGCAGTTTGGTAGTAAGCGAATTTTTGCACCGTATGACCATCGCCAATGTTTCCGATGCCGTTTTTCTTACCGATAACGAAGGACAATTCATCCTGCTCTGTACAAATTACTCAAGTATTTTCGGCTATTCACGTGAAGAGGTGCTGCAGCTGGGTCATGTTTCCAAATTGCTGGGGACCCAGTTATTCGAATTAAATCAATTAAAAGAAAAAGGTGAAATTCGCAATATTGAATGCACGATCCAAGACAAGAATGGTCAACCTCATATCTTACTCGTTAATGTCAAAAGAGTAGCTATCGGAGACGGAACTGTACTCTACAGCTGCCGCGATATTACCGAACGCAAAATCGCCGAAAAAGCGCTGCGGGAAAGCGAGGAACGCTACCGTTTACTGGTTGAACTCTCGCCCGATGCAATTGCCTTTCATCAGGATGGCAAAATCATTTTCATGAACCAGGCAGCCGTGAATCAGATCGGCGCTACGAGCGCTGATGAATATCTTGGCCAACCGGCACTCAAATGGGTGCATCCCGACTACCATGAAATTGTCAAACGGCGGATTGCCAAGATGATCGAAGAGAATTCTAACGCCCCACTTATCGAAGAGAAATTTATCAAAGCGGACGGGACCGTATTGGATGTAGAAGTTGCCGCAAGCAGTTTTCAGTATCGGGGAAAAACCTCAGTTATGGTCGTCGTCAGGAATGTTACTGATCGCAAACAAGCCGAAAAACAGCTTAACCAAAAACTAGTTGAACTAGAGCGTTTCAACCGCACGATGGTCGGACGGGAAAACCGGATGATCGAACTCAAAGCGGAGGTCAATGCACTGCGGCAACAATTAGGATTACCTGAAAAATATAAAACACCCGACAAGGTATCTTGAATCAACTCTCAAATAGCGGAGGTAACTGCATGCCCAAATTGCAGCCGAGCTTAATTGACAGTATTTCCACAACTCAAATTCTCAAAGGTATTGGAGATACTTCTTCCCATGGAGTCGTGGTAATTAATCCAGTAGGGAAACTGCTCTATGCCAATCATTACGCCGATCAGATTCTGGGTTTAGCCTGGAAAAAAGGCCGTCGTAATTCATCCACAAAACTTTCCTGGTCATTTGCGGATTCACAGGAAGTACCAATTACCTCACATCAACTACCGCTGGCCATTGTTAATCGAACTAAAAGATCATTGACCAAGATGCAGTGCATCGGCAGCTGGTCTTGTGGTAAAAAAATTCACCTGTCAATTACTACTTTGCCCCTTTTTGACCAAAATAATAACTGTCAGGCAATAATTGCCTCAATCGAGAATATTACCGACCAAGAAAGAACCACCCGAGAAGTTGAGAAAACTTATCATTTATATCAGAAAAACCTCGAAAATGTGTTTGGAATTCCCTATTTCCTGAATTTTAAAACAATGCAATACGATTACTTCGGATCCAAATCCAAAGACATATTAGGCATTCCCCACAATCAAATGACCTACGCCAAAATGCAATCAATTATCAGTGAGACTCACCTTCTATACCCTCAAAATACTGCGGATTTATCCAATGCCACAAGACTCCTCAAAGAGGGCAAAATCCAACACTATCACGCTGATTTACATCTCAAAACTCCCCAGGGGCAGGATAAGTGGATTACTGATCGAGCAATGCTTATCCGCGATGAAACTACCTATGAAATCAGCGGTTGTTGGGGAATCCTGGTAGATATTAGCGACCGCGTTCACATCCAACGGGAGCTATTTAATAGTCGCAATGCCGCACTTAACCTGTTGGAAGATCTGACATTAGTGATCGAAGAGCAGAAAAAAGCCGAAGAGGCTCTCAAAGAAAGCGAACATAAGTTTCGCACCCTTTTCGAACAGTCACCTGACATGAACCTGTTATTCGATCTTGAAGGAAATATTAAGGATTGCAACCATAATACTATTCGCCGTCTTGGTTATGCGACAGCCGAACTACTACAAATGAACGTCATGGATTTTGATCCGGATGCAAAACGCCGTGGTGACATAGAAAAATATTGGCAAAAACTTGACCAAAATAATTTGGCAACCTTTCAAACCCACAACCGCTGCAAAGACGGTTCGATTTTCCCGGTCGAGGTCATTATCGGTAAAATCAGGTTAAAAGAGCAGGACTATATTTTGGGAATGGGCCGGGATATTTCGGAACGAATCCACGCCGAACAGGCGCTAAAAGAAAGCGAATATAAGTTTCGCACCCTTTTTGAACAGTCGCCAGATATAATAGTCTTACATGATTTAGATGGGAATATTCGGGATTTTAACCAAAACACTATTCGCCGCTTTGGTTATACGGCAGCCGAGCTGGTACACATGAATGTCACAGATATTGATCCGGACGCCGCACGCCGCGGAGATAGCGATAAATATTGGAAAAAGCTTGGACAAAACGATCAGGTAACCATTCAAACTCAGAATCGTTGTAAGGACGGTACGAATCTTCCAGTGGAGGTTATCTTAAATAAAATTAAGCTGAAAGATAAAGATTACATACAGGTAATAGCACGGGATATCTCTGACCGTATACGAGCGGAGGAGGCGCTGCGGCAAAGCGAAGCTCTGCTGGCAGCTTCGCAAAAAATTGCCAAAGTCGGAGGATGGGAGTGGGATATTCACCAACAAAATATGTACTGGACTGACGAGACCTATCAAATTCACGACCTTGACAAAAATCAAATTACATTTGGCTCACAAGAACATATTTCCCAAAGTCTAAAGTGCTATCTTCCGCATGACCGGGATATCATCCTGAATACTTTTCGAAAATGTGCCACAGAGGGAATCCCGTATGATCTGGAATTCCCCTTCATTACCGTAAAAGGCAGACACTTATGGATTCGAACTACAGCCGAGCCTATCTTGACTGATGGGGAAATTACCAAAGTTATTGGCGTAATTATGGATATTACCGAATACCATGAAGCCATCGAACGCCGCGAAAAATCGGAAACTCAGCTACGCGCCCTGGCAGCCCATTTACAGGACATTCGGGAAGACGAGCGCAAAGCCATCGCCCGCGAAATCCATGATGAGATCGCCCAGATTCTGACCGCGCTTAAAATCGAACTAACCCTTTTCATCTCCGAATTGCTGGAATCCGATATAGAAAGCAAGAAAAAGTATATCACCGAAATTCAGTCCATGAAGGCGCTGATTGACGCGACCATCAGGAAAATCCGGGAGATGATTCATCGTTTAAGACCGGAAGCCCTGGAATCTATGGGAATTAGCGAGGCGATGCGCTGGCTAATTAAGGACCTGACCAAAGATATAAAAACGATCAGTTATTATCGGAGTTTCATTAAAAAGATTAATTTGGATAACGATCAGCAGCAGGCCGTTTTCCGAATTTTCCAGGAAGCGGTTACTAATGCTGTACGGCATTCCCAGGCATCCAGATTATTCGCCTTCCTGAATCAAAAAAATGATCACCTGATTCTAAAAGTCAGAGACAATGGTATCGGTATGGATCTGAGTAAAATCGAGCAAAGTGACAACTTTGGCCTGATCGGAATGCAAGAGCGTGCCGTCTCATTAAAAGGCATACTCTCAATCACCAGCGCTCCAGGTAAAGGAACGACCCTTATCCTGAAAATCCCACTCTTAAATGCCGCACAATAACTTTATTGCTATTTCCCATTAAATCCGTAAAATAGGATTCAAGATGATCAATGTTTTTATTGCCGATGATCACACCCTAATCCGCGAAGGATTCAAGAAAATCCTGGAGCGTGAGTCCGATATCCAGGTTGTTGGGGAAGCTGGCAGCGCCTTCGAGGTGCTGGATTTCCTCAAAAAACACAGCTGCCATATCTTGGTGCTGGATCTTTCGATGCCCGATAAAAACGGACTGGATCTGCTTGGTGATATTGGCAATCTTTATCCAACGGTCAAAACCCTGATTCTCACGATGCATGCCGAGGAACATTATGCCATAAGGGCTTTAAAAGCGGGTGCTGCTGGTTACCTGACCAAAGAGAGTGCCCCCGATGAATTGATTAAGGCCATCCGCTCAATTGTAGCGGGACATCTTTATATCAGCCAGAATATTGCCGAACAGTTAGCCTATAGCATCGGTGGCAAAATTGATAAAATGCCCCATGAACGGTTATCAGACCGGGAGTTTCAAATAATGCGCTTACTGGCTGAGGGTAAAACTACTTCTGAGATCAGCCAGGAACTCTCAATCAGTACCAGCACGGTGAGCACTTACCGTCAGCGAATCATGCGAAAACTAAATGTGCATTCGATTGCCGATGTAATTTTATATGCGGTGAATAACCGCTTGATCGAGACCTAATCGAATCCCTTAACCTGAAAATAAATTGACTATAATTAACTCGTTGGGTGAAATTACTGGTTGCAGCTTGAAAATCTCCATGTAAAAATTGAAAATTCTTGTCGCAATGCTCCCAGCCTGCTCCCAAAAAAGGAGGGCTGGCAGGTGCGTTGCGACATTTTTGGCTACACCGCAGAGCGATGCAGCCAGTTTTAACAAGATTTTTTTGAAATATCTCGAATTCCACACAACGGGTTAT
>CAZJIU010000022.1:23310-27690 GCA_964546145.1 uncultured bacterium | reverse complement strand
TTCTCAATGCCCGGGATGTAATCCAGCCAGAGCATATTATCTTACGTGGCGCTGCGATTGACTCTAAAACTTTACCATTGGACTTTCCGATTGAGTTTCATCCTGGCATACCGTTGCGCGAGAATTTTATCAGCATCACTGAGGCAATCGAAAAGTTTTATATTTTCAAAGCTCTTGAAATTGCTCAGAATAATATCACAAAAGCTGCCGAAATATTCGGAACAGACCGGAAGAATTTCTATAAAAAATTAGCAAAATATGAAATCAAGGTCTGATTTCAGGAGTAATATTACTCTTTGATAATATCCCAGAGTTCCTCACCCCAAAAATTCCAGGGGAGGCGCTTTTCGTCACAAATCTCCGGATCGGGCGAGAATTGACGATTAATAAAATAAATAATTGTTGATTTATTACTATTCAAATTCTTACAGCCGTGTGCCACGCCTGGTGGAATTAAAAGTAGTTGAGAGTTACCATCGCCAAGGACTAATCTCATTCGCAGATTCCTTGTAGATGAATTCTGACGCAAATCCACTAAGATCAGCAGCATCTTGCTGCTGGGTGGAACGTACCAAATATCCGTCTGCTGTTCGTGCAGATGAAAAGCTTTAATTGCTCCAGTCTCCATCTCACTATAATTGATCTGGGCAAATTCAAATGGTAAATCTCCTACCAGTTGCCCCTGAGTGAGCCGAGCCAGTTCGGTAAATGAACCACCCTCATCATTAAATCGGCGTAAAGGAACTATTTTCACGCCCTCAATGATTGACTTTGCCGAATAATCCTGAAGGTGCAGGACACTTTGGATATTTTCAACTAATTTCATCGGTAACCTCTGGATTTTTAAATCTTGGCGTTAACTTACATTGATTCATCAAAAAACACAACTCATTGTCAAATTACTGGTAACTCTGCTTGACATTCCTCTCGATTGCGGGTAAATTTTTCCTAATATTTGGCGATATGTTTTTTAATCCTTAACCATAATTAATGAAAAATGATTGATCCACATAAACCAGACCATCCTGCCTTAAAAACTAAAATAGGTATGCAACTATTCTGGATTGTTCTTTTTTTTAACCTATGTCTTAGCATCATCATCCTGGTTGTGCTTAATGATTTTAGACTTGATGGCAATCGTTTCATTATCTGCCCTTTAGTGCTTTTTATTTTGATCAATATCATCGGCTATTATAAACTCGTTTCTGGGCGCTTTCTTCGCAGTTATTTCACTAAAAAACATAATCTATCTGGTCAAGTTTAATTGAATAAAACTCTATCCTTTCATTATTTTCTGAATGATCTGCAATCTTCGACCACATTCAGTGTTAAGGTAGTAAACGATCGGATTGCTGCCTTAACTAGTAGCCTTAATCCGACCCAATGTCTGATCTATTTACGTCGGGATATCGAACCAAGCCAGCAATCAATTCCCTATCCAGATCAGGTCCAGGCAATTGATCAACCCGATATTTATCTATCAGAAATCATTGCCATTGAATCGTATTATCATTTTACTATTCCGGATTATGCCCGTTATATCCGGGTTTTAATTTTAGAATTACATCGCCTGCAAAGCCATTTTGCCTTCTTTAGTTCATTGGGATTAAACCTCAATTTTAACAGTTTTAGGAGGCAAGCCCGGCAGGATGAAAACCGCATTCAGTATTTATTAAAATTAATAGAGGTAAGTTCGTCGTTAAATACCTTCTTGCGGATTGGCGGAATTTCGCATGACCTTCCCATCGGCTTTATTGAAAAATTAGAGCACACCCTCAAGATAGTCGAAAAAGGTTTGCCATATTATAAAAATCAACTTCAGAAAAACTATATTCTGATTGATTTATTAAAAAGTTCCGGTACAATTTCTGCCGAATTGGCTGAGAAATATAATTTGAGTGGACCAAATCTACGGGCTGCGGGACTTAGTCGAGACGGACGATTTAAGGAGCTTTCATCCTATTATGCTGGAATAGACTTCCAGCCGGCCACACTTGAAGGAATTAACTCTGAGCCCGGTGATGCCTGGTGTCGCTGCTGGATTCGCTATCTCGAAATTGTCGAGAGTATTCGGATCATTTACCAGGTAATTGATTTGTTAATCAAAACCGAACCTCAATTTTTTAATAATTATCCGATTGCAAAAAGGGATTTCAGCTGTAACTATTCAATCGAGGGTATCGAGGGTACAATCACCAGCCATGTTCTCAAAAGAGGTCACGAAAACTGCTTTTTAAGCAAACATTTGCTGCCGATTTGGGAGATTTTTAAAATTCTGCCGGTAATTACCAATGGAGTGCACCTCTCCTCATTAGGCGTTCTGCTAACAAGTATAAATCTGAATTCGGGCAAATATTTTCAATCATGATTCAAGAATACATTCTCAGACTCCAGCAATCTTCATTCTTTGGCAAATTTCCCAATTTTATGATCCAGCTATTTGCCTGTTTAATGTATTTTATCCCTTTGATTGTCATTTTTCTGATCCTATTGTCGATATTTTTTTATTATCAAAACCGGTCATCGAACAAAGTAACCAGATCGGGACAGCCCAAACTTTGGCAGCTCAAAATGCTACTGGTCTCCTACGTGCAATTTTACACTGACTTAATCAGCTCCATGCACCATAATAAATTATCAGCCAGTGCCAAAAATTTAGCTGGCCTATTCGGAATTTTACTGATATTTAATTTTGCCGGATTTTCGATTCTACCCATGAGCAACCGATTTTTCGGATTTCAAACAGAAAACGATTTACTTTTTATTATTGTACTGCTGCTGGCGAATATCACCGGTTTCAGCTTAAGTCTTTACTTTGCGGAAGAGCCAGAATCGCGTTTTAGTATCACTTATCAATCCCAACTGTTATTGCTGGTCTTCCTGGTCTTGACAGCAGCTTTTACAACCATTCTGGTTTATTTCAAATACAATAATTTTACAAGCATTATTTCCACTCAAGCCAATTATTTTGGTGGATTTATTCCGCGCTGGATGATCTTTATTTCTCCACTGCATCTTATCAATGGAATTAGTTGTTATCTATTCATCATCATTCTCACCCAGATTCTGCTCCAGTATAACCGTCCAATCCCGATTGATTTTACAAGCATTTTTTCCCTATCAAAAAAGCCTTTATTAGTATTTATTCAAGCATCCTGGAAATTCAGCTTAATGATAATAATTTCGCTGATCTGGATAATTTTGTACTCTGGCGCTTTTCTATCACCTTTTGATAATACGATCAATCTCGCCAGCACAACCGGCCAACTGTTCTGGTTTTTGCTAAAAGTAATCATCTTCTGGTCAATTATTGTTATTGTCAATCGGAAAATTCCTGATTTGATCTCGGAACAAATTTTAAAACTTGGTTACTGGTATATCCTGCCAACGCAAATGGTTCTTTTAATGCTGACAGTTATAATAAAATTTAGTAGTTAATCGGAGGTCATATTAAGAATTGGTGCTATTAACCTACTTCATGATTTTACTGGTTATTGCCTGTACAGCGGCGGGCATTTTTACCTCTCGTTTTAGTCACCATCTCATCGCATATACGCTTACCCAAATCGGCATAAGTATTATTATTTATCAACTCGCCGGTTCGCTAATCGCCTTTGTTAATCTTTTTTGCCAACTCATGCTGGTCCTTTTAGTAACTCTTCATAATCCCGCACCTAATTACGATACTCAGGATTTCCGGAATTTTCTAAAATCACCTCGAAAATATTGGATTAGTATATCAATTTTGATAATCTCCGGCATGGTAGCCTTTTGCTTTTTCAGGATTTTCCCAAAAATCAGGCCGACAATAGATATTTCTCCAAAATCAATTAATTTAGAATATATTGTAATAATCTTGATGATCCTCAGCTTTTTCTCTGCCGTCGTCTATAACTCATTGAATAAAATATTGAGGAAAGATGATTAATCCTTATTTCCTCTTAGCTGCTGCATTAATTTTGTTTTTAATCGGAAGTTTGGGAGTACAATTATTCACCGTCTGGATCCGCAAACTGCTTTCGATCCAAACCATCATTTCGGCGGTAACTTTAATTATCCTGATTTTCGCCCAAACCCATCAGACAAATAAAGAGGTAATTCTGCTGGTCATCATGGTAATAATAATTAGTTCCTACCTTACTTTATTGACAGTGATCTATTTTTTAAAAGCATCAAAGGATCAATCACATCAACCGCTGGACCCGGAGAATCAATGACTATTTTACTATTAACAATTTTATGCTTATTTGCCGCAGTAATATTGATATCCAATTTATATCCCAAAATTCAGCGTAAATATCCCTGGTTCCTGACGATTCCCATTTATGTAACTGGAATTATTTCTTATATCATGTTGCTGTGGATGATTCTGCTACATAA
>CAZJIU010000022.1:0-23210 GCA_964546145.1 uncultured bacterium | reverse complement strand
ATTTTCAGTCTCACACTATATTATCGCTTCCTGGAATTGAACAAGGATTCTGGCGACCAATCCTCTGGTTCAGTTCACTTTCTATGGCTAATATTTTTCGATATGCTGTTTATTTTAGCGGTAATGTTAATTTTTGCCGAATCGAAATTATTGACAATTTCCACCTTGTCTCGACTTAATCTTAACGGATCTAATTCACCTCTGCTGAATCAAACCGCCAAATCTCTAATAATCCTTAGCTTATTTGGTAAAGCAGCCCAGGTTCCCTTCCACAAATGGTTTATTGCCAGTTCTTCCTGGAAAAAATCTGCGCCGGAAAAGAGTTTCTCACTGGAAAGTTTGATAATTATAATGAGTGTTCTCCTTAAATTAAATCCGCTATTGAGCCCAGATTGCCGGTTATTTACTTTAGTGATTGGTTTTATAGGAACCCTGCTTGCTTTATCCGCGGCGGTTATTCACCAGGATCGAGAATCCATTTTTAATTACCTGCTTATTGCTCAGACGGGACTATTCTTTATTATTTTCGGTGCTGGTTTTAACTCACTTCTGCTTGTCTATATTATCACTTTTAGCTGGTCTAATCTGCTCCTCCAACTTGCGATAATTGGTGGGAATCGGCTATCCAGTAAAAGAACTAGCTACTTTTTAACCACAACCACAATCATTGGAATTCTGGCAATTATCGGTTTCCCACTGACGGCTGCATTTAGCAGCAAGATTATCATTTTTCAAAATCTCATCTCTCAGGCACAACTTAATCCGATCTGCTGGTTGACTCTCGTATTATTCAGCCTAGTTTATCTCTCACTAATTTTTAATTTATTCCGCCTATTTTTTACCGGAATTAATGATCGCTCTCCTCTCAATTTATATAATCCTGCCAGATTGTCGCTTTCACAAAGAAGCATCATTAGTATATTGGTTTTACTTAATTTTTATTTTTTGTATTCGATACCCGATTATAATCCTTTTGCAACTAAAAGTTGGTTAAATGGTTTTTTACCTTCTCCGCTCCAAATTAATCCTGATATTGCTGTCAATTTGATTAGCGTAATTGGGCTAATAATTCTTCTTCAGATCCTAAGTTTTCTGATGACACTCTTAATTTATTACCTCAAAGATATTGATACGAATCGGCTGCGATTAACATTCAGAAGCACTGAAAAATTCATCTACCTATTGACTGATCCGAATCCTGTGGCTGTTCAAAAGATTACTTTGGTAACTGATCAAATTGCAGCTGGAATTCACAAATTCGAAGACCAACTGCCAAATCAGTTTGCCAATAGAATTATCACAAGTATCTTGCGAACCCGGAATAAGGTTGTAAAATTCAACAACCAATTTGTCGAAGCCTATCCCTCGGAAAAAATTATAATCCAGAAATTATTATCGAAACTCGTTCGCTCATTTAACGATCGGGAATTATTTTTCTTTTTAACCGTACTGGCCATTTTTATCCTAATAATTATTCTAAGTATTCTTTGAGCATCTGAAAGAAAGGTTATTTATGGGCAATCATCAACTATCAACATTATTATTCTTACCCTTCCTCGGAATTATCATTCAGTTATTTATCAAAAAGGAAAAACTTACTGTCGTCAAGAATATCACCGCTGTTGTGGTCGGATTACAATTATGGCTGACATTTCAGATTATGTCCCTTTTTGATAAATCCACACCTCTACTGCAATTTGTTGACAATTATTCCTGGATTAATGCTTTTGCGATCAATTTCTTCATCGGATTAGATGGCATTAATCTGCCCTTTTTAATGCTAACAACCTTAATCCTGTTTATTACCCTGTTACTAACCTGGCAGTCAAACTCATTGCCCAAAACTTTCTACGTGCTTTTACTATTTTTCGATATCGGATTGATCGGTTTATTTTGCGCCTTCGACTTATTTTTATTCCTTTCATTTCTGGGCATCCTCTTATTTTCCACCTTCTTCCTGCTCACCTTATTATCGACGAATACTAATCGTAATTCCTCTTTCATTTTCGGAGTAGTTGCCATCTGTAGTTTCTGTTTGCTGCTCATTGGGACTTTGCTCATTACTACGAAATCCAGTCCACTTACATTTAACCTATTGAGTCTCGTACAGAGTCTTAAATTGCCCCAGAACGTCCAAACAATCGGATTCTTCATCTTTTTATTCGGCTTTCTCTTGATGTTACCGATTTTTCCTTTTCATTTCTGGTTTACCCATACTGTTCTCGAATCTACTCTCCCGGTGAATATTTTGCTCATGACGTTATTCACCAAAGTTGGTGTCTATGGTATTTTACGATTAGTTTTCCCGTTATTTCCCACTGCCGCTCTTAAACTGGGAATTGTCCTCGGGATTCTGGCAATTATCAGTATTCTCTATTTTGCAATCTGCAGTTTCAGCTATCAAGCGTACAAAGTAAAAATCAGCTATATCAATGGGTATTATACCGGCAACATTCTCTTAAGCATTTCAGCCGTAATCCTAATTAATCACAATCAAGCCACGGCGGTCTTCAGTAGTCTAAGTGGAACCATGGCATTGATAGCGGCTTACGGTTTGACTATTCCACTGCTAATTTTATTACCCCAGATCCTATCTTCGAACTCTGTCGGTAAAATTACTCCTCAAAATAATACTGCACTGAGAAAATGGACCGTTTCTTTGATTCTTATATTAATAATTATGGCCGGCATTGGGATTCCGGGATTCTTTGGATTTGCCGCCCAGTATATTAGCTATCTCGGACTATTTCAAGCAATTCCAACCCGAATATTAGCCATTATCGCTTTTGTGGGTCAACTATTAATAACAATCGTTTTCTTTCAGATTATTCGAGATCGCATTCTACAAAAAAATCAGATACAATATGAAGCAAAGGATCACACAATTGGTAATCATTTTATCGTCATTGGCATTCTCTTGATTATATTGATTCTCATGGGAATTTTCCCGGCATCTTTTCTGGTAATACCTGCCCAAAGCATAAAACATTTTATCGAACTTTTAGGCACAATCTGACTTGTTTATGGTTAATCTGATAAGCCTGCAATATTTTATTCCGGAATTGTTATTAAGCCTGATAGCATTTTTCTTGCTCATTACCGACGAAATAGCAAATCCCAAAATAAGGCGCTTGAATCACTGGATCATCTGCAGCGGAATCATCATCAGTTTAATGGCAACCATATATTTTCTTTACGATCCACCCCATGCTATCTTTTCCAATTTTATCAAGACCAGCCCGACGCGCAATATCTTTAAATTCATGCTACTTCTCGCATCTCTACTATTTTACATCACTGAATTTCTTAGACCTAATCCTAATCCAGGATCTTCTGATTCTTCAAACCTATTTCAAAAAATGGTAATCATCTTGGGTGCAGCTTTGTTGCTCACGGCAAATAATCTAATTGCACTCCTATTAGCCACTGGATTAATCGGTGCAGCTACCATTTCTCTAATCTTTTCATTTTCCCGATTACCTTTAACAGAAAGAGTAGTCCAAAAGCACATCCTTAACATTCTACTAAATTTTGCAATTTTCTTTTTAGCGCTTTGTCTGATATTTGCCCTCAGTGGTTCACTCTCCTTTGAAATCATTCCGCAGAAATTGCTCATATTTATTGAAAAACCATTCATTTTGTCCTTCCTGATGCTGACGATCATTGCCAGTTTCGGATTGGCACTCGGGATTTTTCCTTTCCAGCTCACTCAATCCAAAATTAGCAATATACTTCCTGGATCTCTTAGTCTGTTTGTTCTTTTTATTCCGGCAATAGCCTATACCGGAATATTCATGGAAATGCGTAATCTCGTAATTAATTCACCGGGTAGAATCTCTTCAATTATTGTAATTTTTTCCCTGCTAACCTGTCTGGTCGGGAATATCCGCCTATACAATAAAAAAAGCCTGAAAGAGCTAATCGCAAATATTCTAGTTGTCCACTCGGGATTAATATTACTGGGAATTGCCCTTAATACCCGGTTTTCCCTATTGTCAGTCATCTATTTAACGTTTTCCACCATAATTACCATTTCAGGTATCTATTCGTGCAAAAAGCTGCTTCCGGTTCGCAGTAAACTCGGCTACGGTTTGATTGCCATCTTCATGCTTAGTCTGATGGGATTTCCCGGAACAAGTGGATTTGCCGCCCGTTTTCTACTGATGAAAGCACTTACTCAATCTCCGCTTCATTATACATTAGTACTCCTTGCCCTGTTGAATATGATTCCACCTGTTTTCTATATAGTCTCCTTCATGTTGGCCTCTCGCCATAATATTATCGAATCAGCAGATCAAAGTGTGTCTGTTAAATCACTTCTATTCCTTGCTATCCACATTATCACGGTCATCATTCTGGGCGTATTCTGGGAACCTTTCATTAAAATCATTGATCAAGCCTTGATTTTTCTTCAGTACAATTTGTAATTTTAACCATGAAAAAAAATCCGAATATTCTTTTTTTTGATGTTGACACTCAAAATGATTTTATCGAGAAAACCGGGGCGCTCTACGTTCCCGGAGCTGAGACCTTAAAACCTAATTTCAAAGCCCTAATCGAATATGCCCGGCAAGCGAAGATCCCGGTTTGGGGTTCGGTCGATGCCCATTTGGCAAGTGATCCGGAACTAATTCAAAATCAGGGTTCTTTCCCAAATCATTGTATGCTGGGTGAGGTCGGTCAGCAAAAAATTCGGGAGACTGCTCCTATTAATCCTATATGGGTAGAGAATCGTCTTTATTCAACTGCCGAATTATCCAAACTCCAACAACATCCTCACGAATTATATTTCCAGAAGCAAAGTTTCGATGTTTTTGATAATCCCAATCTCACCAAGCTCATTGCTCCCTTTGATCCAATCATTGTTTTTGGAGTCGCTACCGATTACTGCGTCCTGGCGGCCGTCCGGGGATTTCGGAAACTCGACAAGACTGTCTTTCTGGTTGCTGACGCCATCAAAGCCGTCAATATCAAACCGGAAGATGGTCAAAAGGCAATGACCGCGATGCAGCAGGTAGGTGCAATCTTTATCAATACAAACGACATATTAAGCGGCAAATTTCTCACCGAGTAAAGAGTGACTGCCAGCACAAAATAATTCCCAATCAAAATATCTGCACTGAGCTGACAACCATCCTCCATTTAGATGGTCTAATTTGCAGTTTATTTAAAAATGATAAGGGAAGAGCGATAACCATGAAAAGCCATTTAAAATTTTTTGATATTGTCTGTTTTTGCATCAGTCTCCTTTGTGGGGCTTACTTACTCACAATCCAGGAGAATCCGCAGGAACAGCCGACAACTGGCAATAGCGATTCTTATTCCAGCTATGTCGAAAACGCTATCAGATAAGAAACAGCTAATCTGCTTTTTTCGTTCCGTAGCTAAACACGGAACGGAGAAAATTCATTCAACAAAAAATCACCTCCATTAAGATATAGAATTTCCTATAATCCAAATAAATCCTTAACAAGCATAACTCTTGAAGCAAATGTTCGAGATTTGCGACTATTGCTAATAAATAAATTTATGCAATAGATATAAAAAATATTTGGCATATGATATGAAAATCTTATAGATTACGCCGTTTTAAAAAAAGCATCATTTAAAATAAATAGAAACTAAACAATTGATTATGACTCAAAAAAATCTTTTAGACATTCCATTAATTATGTCGAAAAAATTCAAGTTCTTTCCAACCCCCTTAATATTGAAAATAAAAAACACTCGCGGTAATAAATATTGAAAAGGAGAAAAGTCAATGGCAAAATCTAATCTGTTCAAAATCGCTCAAATGCAACTCGACCGTTGTGCAAAAACTTTAAATTTAGATTTCAATATTCATGAAATACTGCGGCACCCAATGCGGGAGATTCACGTTTCACTGCCAGTACGTATGGATAACGGAATAGTACGTACTTTTCGGGGATTTCGAGTACAATATAATGATGCAAAGGGACCAACCAAAGGGGGACTACGATTTCATCCTGATGAAACAATTGATACAGTCCGGGCACTAGCCGCCTGGATGACCTGGAAATGTGCTTTGATGGATCTTCCTCTGGGCGGCGCCAAAGGTGGGATTATCTGTAATCCTAAAGAACTTTCTTATGGTGAGTTAGAAAGGTTAAGTCGGGCTTATATTCGCAGTATTTATAATTTCATCGGTCCGGAAAAAGATGTCCCCGCACCGGATGTCTATACTACACCTCAGATCATGGCCTGGATGATGGATGAATATTCCAAAATTGCCGGGGAAAATAAGTTTGGCGTGATTACCGGAAAACCTATCCCTATCGGCGGTTCTTTCGGAAGAGGCGATGCTACCGCCCGGGGCGGTATTTCTACTATTCGCGAAGCCGTTAAGGAATTCGATATCAATTTAGAAAAAGCAACTGTAGCTATTCAAGGTTATGGTAATGCTGGTTACAATATCGCCCATTTGGTAAAAGCAATGTTCGGCAGTAAAATAGTCGCTATCAGCGACAGTAAGGGTGGAATCTACAGCGAGCGCGGATTGGATCCCGAACTAGTCCTTGAACATAAAAAACGCACCGGCTCGGTGGTCAACTTAACCAATGCTAAAAGTATTTCCAATGAAGAACTCCTGGAACTTAATGTCGATATTCTCATTCCATCGGCGTTGGAAGAAGTCATCACGAAAAAGAACGCTGTCAATATCAAGGCGAAAATAGTTGCGGAATTAGCCAACGGACCAACTACACCGGGTGCCGACGATATTTTATACGAAAACAATGTACACGTTATACCCGATTTCTTATGCAATGCCGGAGGTGTCACTGTTTCCTATTTTGAAATGGTCCAAAATTCATACATTTATTATTGGGATGAAGCCCAGATTCAGGAGGCTCTCGATAGGAAAATGACTGCTGCCTACTATACTGTTTTGAATACCTCTAAACGTTATCAAATTTCGATGCGTGAAGCGGCCTACGTGGTGGCAGTAGGACGAGTAGTGGAAGCCATGAAACTAAGAGGCTGGGTATAGGCGATCCAATCTCCCTCGCTTCTTACCTGAAACACAAAATATTCTAATAAACATTCCCCCTAAAAAAATATTTTATCCATATCTTATTGCTAGGCTAATGCAGACAAGGAGTAGTAGCACGGCGCGCCGTGTTTCTACCTTCGCAAAGATTAACTAACTACTTCTCATTTAATCAATATTCCGCTAAATTTGATCAGGATAGCCGGAAACGAAATGGAAACCAACGACCTGATCAATTATTATAACAAATTCAAATACGGCGAAGATTGCTTTCACTATCTGATGAAAAACAAAGTGAAAGAAATTCTGTTAATTGCCACCTTTTATGATGCTTACATTTTAGAACAGGATGGACGATTATCGGAACAGATTTATGGCGAATATCGGCAGTTAAACTTAAGTACTGCACCGATGATCACCAGCGTTCCTAGTGGTGAGGAAGCCCTAAAATTACTCCAGACCAAAGAATTCGATCTAGTAATTTCGATGCTCCACCTAGGAAAATTCACTGCTTTCGAAACAGCCAAAAAAATCAAGCAGAAGTATCCTGCACTACCAATTCTACTCCTTTTGAACACACACTCAGACCTGAATCTGCTGAAAAATTATAAAGAGATGTTACAGTATTTCGATGATATTTTCCTCTGGAATGGCGATTCTAAAATATTTCTGGCAATGGTCAAATCCATTGAAGACAAGCGAAATCTGGATTATGACACCAAACACGGTCTGGTCAGAGTGATCCTTTTAGTTGAGGATTCGATTCCCTACTATTCCCTGCTTCTGCCCTTGCTGTATGAGGAGATCGTCAAACAGACTCAAATATTGATCAGGGAAGAATTAAATGACATCAACAAGCGTCTGCGAATGCGCGCCCGACCAAAGGTGATCTTAGCCCATGATTATGAAAAGGCTCTGGATATATATGATCAATATAACGAGTATATTATCGCCGTCATTTCCGACATTGCCTTCGAACGCAAGCGTAAAATTGATCCCCAGGCTGGGATTAAGCTGATTTCCAAGGTTAAGGAAAATATCTACGATATCCCAACAATTTTGATGTCCGCGGACTCGGCTAACCGTACCGAAGCCGACAAAATCAATACGATCTTCATTGACAAATATTCGAAAAATCTGCTGCAGCAATTCCGCCAGTTCATGCTAACCAATTTGGGTTTTGGAGATTTTATTTTCCGTGATGAATCAGGCAAAGAAATTGCCCGCGCCAGAACATTAGCCGAATTCGAAGAGAAATTAAAAGATATTCCCAGCGAATCACTCATCTATCATAGCAAACGCAACCACTTTTCCGCCTGGTTAATGGCTCGCGGTGAAACCCAAACCGCAAAATCATTGCGATTACTGACGCTACAGGACTTTGGGAGTACCGAAAATATGCGCCAGCATCTCGAAAATCTCCTGCATCATGTTCGTAAAAATCGCACCCTGGGCAAAATCATCAACTTCCACCCATCTAGTCTGTCAGATCCTTCCGGAATTATTCGGCTTACCGAGGGTTCTTTGGGCGGAAAAGGTCGCGGATTGGCATTTCTAAACACCCTCTTAGTCAGTATGGAATTTCAAAAACGATTCCCCGATGTGAACATTACCATCCCCAGCACCCTGATTATTGGTACCAACGAATTTGACGATTTTACTCGCTTTAATAAAATCAATGAGCGCTTTTCCGAATCACTGTCTGATGCTGAAATTGAACACATCTTTATTACCGGAAATTTAAACAAAGAACTAACCGAACGCCTCCAGGTGTTCATTGATAATATAACTTATCCTTTAGCCGTGCGTTCATCCGGATTGCTGGAGGATTCCTTTTCCGAACCATTCGCCGGTATTTACCGCACTTATATGCTTCCTAATAATCACCCCGATCCCCGGGTACGTTTGACACAGTTATTATCTGCAATAAAGTTAGTCTTTGCTTCGGTTTTCCTCAAAGGCGCCCGCACTTATATCGAGGGTCTGAATCATCAATTGGAAGAAGAGAAAATGGCAGTAATTATTCAGCAACTCGTCGGTTCGCAATTTAATGCTAACTTTCTCCCGCATATCTCCGGTATCTGCCAGTCTTACAATTTTTATCCTATCGCCAATCTTAATAATGAAGATGGAATTGCCTCAATTGCGATCGGATTAGGCAAAGCTGTCGTCGAAGGAGAAAAACATTTCCGCTTTTGTCCTAAATATCCCCAGATAGAGCTGATGCAGCAAGACAATCTGCTCAACACCTCTCAAAAGGACCTGTATACCATCGCTTTGAATCATCAAGATTTTGATTTACTGCAAGGCGTAGATGCCACTTTAAGGAAAATCAACATCCAGGAATTGAACTCGAATGCTTCATTAATAGATATTTTCAGCGTCTGGGATCATAACGAAAATCGGCTATACTCCGGGCTGCATCATTCAGGAATCCGCATTGCCAACTTTGCCAACGTTTTAAAATACAACACTTTTCCCCTAGCTAAAATTATTGTCGAATTATTAGACATCGGGGAGAAGGCAATGGGAATGCCGGTAGAGGTCGAATTTGCCGTTAATTTAGCGCATGTGCCGGATCAGAATATTTTCCCAACCTTCTATATCCTGCAAATTCGACCCCTGGCAGTCGGGCAGAAAAACATAGATTTAACTATCGAACAGGATCATAAAAACAAATTCTTCCTTTATACCGAAAAAGGAATGGGGAATGGCATCATCACTGAAATCAGGGATATTATTTATACTGATTTGACCACCTTCAATAAGACTGATACTGTCAAAATTGCTGGTGAAATCGCCTATTTCAATGAAAAGCTGAAAAAGAAAAACACCAATTATATTCTCATCGGACCCGGGCGCTGGGGTTCGCAGGACCGTTTTTTAGGAATCCCCGTTCGCTTTTTCCAAATCAACAATGCGAAAGTAATTATCGAAGTAGGTACTCCGGATTTCAATATTGATCCCTCTCAGGGAACCCACTTCTTTCATAATATCATTGCGACTCAGATCGGATACTTCATGGTATCTCATAATTCGAACACCGATTTTATAGACTGGGATTGGTTGACCGCTCAGCCAATTATCGAAAATACTCATTATGTCACCCACATCCGCACTAAACAGGAACTTTTAGTTAAAATGGATGGTAAGCACGGGATTGCCGCGATCTATAAGAGTGGAAAATCTGGTTCGAATTCAATCAGTCAGGAATATTAGACACAGCCCTGATCAATCATCGCCTCGGCTACTTTGATAAAACCGCCGATATTTGCCCCTTTAACATAATTGATATAGTCACCTTCACGACCGTATTTAACACAAGTCTGATGAATATTTTTCATTATCTGGTGCAGTCTATTATCAACCTCTTCACGGTTCCAGCCAATGCGCATACTATTTTGGGCCATTTCGAGTCCGGAGACGGCTACCCCACCGGCATTAGCAGCTTTACCTGGTGCATAAAGTAATTTATTTTTCTGGAAGACCGAGATCGCTTCAGGTGTACAGGGCATGTTGGCACCTTCACAAATGCAGATGCATTTATTCCGGACCAAATTTTCAGCGTCGGTTTCATCTAACTCATTCTGAGTCGCACAGGGCAAAGCAATATCAACCTCAACTTTCCAGGGTCGTTTTCCCGGAATAAACTCAGCTTCAGGATACTGCTCGGCATAAGGGGCAACAACATCGTTATTACTGGCACGCAGCTCCAGCATATAGGCGATCTTTTCTCCCCTTATTCCGCTCGGATCATAAACATATCCATCAGGGCCGGATAAAGTCACGACTTTGCCGCCAAGTTCGGTCACTTTTAGCGCAGCACCCCAGGCTACATTGCCAAAGCCGGAAATTGCCACTCGTTTGCCCTTGATAGTTTCATTGCGGGTAGCCAGCATTTCCTGGGCAAAATAGACACAGCCGTAGCCGGTAGCTTCGGGTCTAATTAAACTACCACCCCAATTGAGACCCTTGCCGGTCAACACCCCACTAAACTCATTTCGCAATCGCTTATACTGACCGAATAGATAACCGATTTCACGAGCGCCAACTCCAATATCACCCGCAGGAACATCAATATTGGGACCGATATACCGGAAAAGCTCGCTCATAAAGGATTGACAAAAACTCATTATTTCATTCTCGGACTTGCCTTTGGGATTGAAATCCGATCCTCCTTTGGCACCACCCATCGGCAGGGTGGTCAGACTGTTTTTGAAAATCTGCTCGAAACCAAGAAACTTGAGAATACTGAGGTTTACTGAAGGGTGAAATCGCAGACCGCCCTTATATGGCCCAATTGCCGAATTGAATTCAATCCGATACCCGCGATTAACCTGGATCTCACCCCGATCATCCCGCCAGGGAACACGGAACATAATTACCCGTTCAGGTTCTACCAGCCGCTCCAGGATTTTATAATGGCTATAAACCGGATTTTCCCGTAAAAAATCCCAGAGAAATTCAACCACTTCTTTGACTGCCTGATGAAATTCCTGTTCACCCGGATTCTTGGCAATCACCAACTGCATAAACTGATCTACCGAGGCATACTGCATATATTCTCCTACTCTATTATCTTAACGATTTCATGGCACTCGAAATACATCCTCCTATTTTGCAAAAAAAGTACCATGTACAAACATCCTGCTCAAGGTTTTCAACCAATACCACAAATCTCTCTGATAAGCAAACTAATTTTTCTATCGCGAATCAAAGCTAATATCTTTTCTTGCAATCTAAGCCTGCTTTTTTCCAAATAATAAGAAATCAACAATTGTATTTTTAAAAATTGAAATATACCGATTTAACAAGAAGTAAATATTTCCAGTTTCAAATGGCTGAAATGAACCTTAAATTTTGGCAATTTCATTGACAAAAGAACTAATCCGTTCCCGGAACCAAATACTAAAAACTTAATTTAATCCCAATGTAATGTCAGATTAAGGAATTATTTGTCTACAATTAAACCTGTATTAGCCCAATTAGATAAAGACCGAAGCAACTTAATTCGAGCTTTGCAGCTTGTTCAGGAAGAGGAAGGTTATCTTTCCGATCAGAACATTCGGGGGATCGCCGAGTATTTCGCCATTCCGCCGGTTGAGGTCGAAGGCGTGCTTTCTTTTTACACTCAATTCAGACGCACCAGACCCGGTAAATATATAATCTCGATTTGCGATGGGACTGCCTGTCATATCAAAGGCTCAAAATTAATTGCAACCTGGATTGCCGATGAGTTAAATATTCATCATGGCGAAACCGATTCGCAGGGTCTATTTACCCTAAAAACTGTCGCCTGTTTAGGCTGCTGCAGTTTAGCGCCGGTAATTAATATCAATGGCAAAATTTTTGGCAACCTTAATCGCAAGAAGCTGATGAAAGTACTTAAAACATATCAACAACCAGCCAGGTCTGGCAGCTCGGATTCAAATGATTAAACGGTTAAAAATTGGTATTGGAAGTTGCGGACTGGCAGCCGGCGCCGGTGAGGTTTTTGATTTTTTCAAAAACAACGTCCAGCAGGTTGAAGTTGTCGGCGTAGGGTGTATCGGGCATTGCTATGCCGAACCAATCATCGAAGTCGAAACGGAGAAGGGCTCAGTCTTTTATCAAAAAGCGCAACCAACAACGGCATTTCTGGAAAAAGTCATTAACCTCCATGAATATTCCCGTCTTATTTTTCCGGAAGAACGGAGCAAATACGAATTAGTCAAAGTCACCAAATTGATGGGCAGAATCAATCCTGTTTCAATTGATGAGTACCTGGCTCAGGGCGGTTACCAGGCGCTTAGTAAGGCGCTGTCCATGTCGGCAACCGATATTATCAAAGAGGTCAAGCAATCCGGTCTCCGTGGTCGTGGTGGTGCTGGATTTAGTACCGGTACAAAATGGGAACTGCTCCACTCAAAGTCGGTCAAGGAAAAAGTCATTATCTGCAATGCCGATGAAGGTGATCCTGGTGCCTTCATGGATCGCTCGCTGATGGAATCAATTCCCCATCAGATTCTCGAAGGTATGCTGATTGCCGCCTATGCGACCGGAGCCACTCAGCTCCTGATTTACTGTCGAGCCGAGTATCCACTGGCAGTGCGGCATTTGAAAAAAGCGATTAGTCAAATTATCGCAAGAAAACTCAATAATCTTAATGGCTACGAAATCAGCATTAAAATAAAAGAGGGTGCAGGGGCTTTCGTCTGCGGTGAAGAAACGGCGATGATCCATTCGCTGGAAGGCAAACGCGGTACACCTCGTTTCCGACCGCCCTACCCTACCGATTACGGTTACAAGGGTCTGCCGACGATGATCAACAATGTGGAGACTTTTGCCAATATTCCAATCATCATCAATGAAGGCGGTCGGGAATTTGCCCGGATTGGTACACCCAAAAGCAAAGGCACAAAAATCTTCGCTCTCGCCGGTGATCTCAAATACACTGGACTGGTGGAAGTCCCGATGGGAATTACTTTAGGTGAGATAGTTTATCAGATTGGAGGAGCTGAAAAAGAACAGGTCAAAGCAGTTCAGATCGGCGGACCAAGCGGCGGCTGTATTCCAGCAGAATTTTTCGATGTACAGATTGATTATGACTCCTTGAAATCGCTGGGCGCAATCATGGGTTCAGGCGGATTGATTGTCATCGGACAAGATCGCTGTATGGTCGAAACCGCCCGCTATTTTCTGGATTTTACTACCCGCGAGAGCTGCGGCAAATGTACTTTCTGTCGCATTGGCACCAAGCGGATGCTGGAAAGAATCGAGAAAATTATTCGCGGGCAAGGGGAGCTGGATGATCTAAATTTTCTTGAGGACTTAGGGCAAAAAACAACCAAAGCTTCGTTATGTGGCTTGGGACAGTCGGCTCCTAATCCGATCCTGACCACCCTTCGTTATTTTCGAACCGAATACGAAAATCATATAGTCAAAAAGCAATGTCAGGCACTTGTTTGTAATGCACTGGTGGAAATCTATTTAGACCAGGAAAAATGTATTGAATGCGGGCTGTGCATTAAAACTTGCCCGGTCAATGCCATAAGTGATGATTATGTAATTGATAACGAAATCTGTACCCGCTGCAATAGCTGTGTAGAAGTATGTCCGAAAAAGGTAATTACACGGATTCACGGTGGAGGTGTCCGTGGCTAAAATTTCAATAACGATTGACAATCAAAAATATACGGCTGAAAGTGGCAAGACCATCCTCGCAATTGCCCGCGAAAATGGCATCGAAATCCCGACGATGTGCTATAATGAATCGGTTTCCCACAACACCTCATGTTTCATTTGTGTAGTAAAAGATGTCCGAACTAGTCGCTTCCTCCCCAGCTGTACCGCTCTGGCAGAAGACGGAATGATCCTGGAATCAGAATCACCCGAAGTCTGGGATCTGCGTCAAACCGCGCTCAATTTACTACTATCCGAACATACGGGCGATTGCGAAGCACCCTGTACGCTGGCCTGCCCGGCTCATGCCAGGGTCGAGGAATATGTTCGTGCCGGGCGCAATCAAGACCTGCCGGAAGGTTTGAAAATTATCAAGGAACGGATTCCACTGCCGATGTCAATCGGGCGTGTTTGTCCCCGCTTCTGTGAAAAAGACTGTCGCCGCAACATTACCGACAAACCAGTTGCGATCAACGATGTCAAGCGGCTGGCTGCCGATTTGTTCTATGATACCTACCTCGAGGATTTACCCGAATTATCAGGCAAAAAAGTTGGGATTGTTGGTGCCGGTCCGGCAGGCCTGGCAATTGCTTACTTTCTGCGATTGAATGGCATCGCTTCCGATTTGTATGAAAAAATGCTCCAACCGGGCGGTATGCTGCACTATGGCATTCCGGAATTTCGCTTGCCAAAATCTATTCTCAACCAGGAATTGGCTCATTTCGCCAAGATGGGTGGTATCGAAATCCGGTGTGATCAGGAGTTAGGCAGAAATCTTACGCTGGAATTTTTAAAGGAAAATTACGATGCCGTGGCAATCACCATTGGCGCCTGGAAATCCACCGCTCTGCGAATAGAGGGCGAGGAGTTTGCCGAGGAAGGAATCCACTGGTTAAGAAAGGTTGCCCAACAAAACTGGTCGGGTAATAATCCGGGCAAAACGATCATAATCGGCGGTGGGAATACCGCAATGGACTGTGCCCGAACGGCAATCCGTCTGGGAAGTCCTGCAGTCTACTGTTTTTACCGACGAACCGAAAAAGAGATGCCCGCGGAACGGATTGAAATCGAGGAAGCCCGCGAGGAAGGTGTCCAATTCGAATTCCTTACTGCACCGGCACAACTAACTGAGAAAAACGTTCAAAAAATCTTAACCTGTCTGAAAATGAAATTAGGTGAACCCGATGCTTCCGGACGACGCCGTCCGCTACCGATCGCCGGTTCGGAATTCAACGTAACCGCCGATACTATCATTGCCGCTATCGGGCAACAGACGACTGCACAAGCAGGTTTAAGCTGCAATCGGTGGGGTAATATTAAAGTTGATCAGGATAACTACCAAATGTCCGATAAAATTTTCAGTGCCGGGGATTGTGTTAGCGGTCCGGCAACTGTAGTCGAAGCCGTAGCCGGCGGACGCCGGGCAGCTCTGGGCATCATCGCTTATCTAAAAAATGAAAAATACAGCGAACCTTACACTATCAATGTATCTAAGGGACACTGGCAATTTCTTCGGGCGGAAGATGTTATCCCGCTGCGAGAGGTGAGAAAATCCGACCGTCAGCTCCAACATCTGATTCCGTTGGAAGAACGAAAATCAACTTTTCACGAAGTTTCCCGAACATTTACCATAAAAGAGGTTGCCGCCGAGGCCGAACGCTGTTTTGAGTGCAGCTGTACCGCTAAGAACGATTGTAAATTGAAGGAATATTCCGAAAAGTATCATGCCCACCCGGAAGCAATCCAGGGTGAGAAATTACGCTACGCTTTCGATACTCGCCATCCCACAATCATCCTTGATCGGAATAAATGTATCAAATGTGGAATTTGTATCAAAGTTTGCCAAGAGATTGTCAACCTCTCCCTGATTGGCTTTAAGGATCGGGGATTTGCAACCAAGCTGGACACAGCCTTTGGCGCAGCTCTGCCTGAGAGCTGTCATGATTGCGGAAAATGCATCGAAGAATGTCCAGTTGGAGCTCTTGACTGGAAAAATAAAACCGATAAAAAGTAACAGACCTTACTTATATTTAGGATTCCCCAAAAAGTTGTAGATCAAGTTATTCTTGTCTTCCGACTATTTTTTAGCTCTGTTCGCTCGATCGCCTTTAACGATAACATAAAGACCCAGAGCAATAAATACGATCGGCAGCAAATATTTTCCACTAAAATGCAGAATATTGCGAAATACGTGATCTACATACCACCAGTCACGTATCAGCAGCGCCGATCCGATAATAACCAAGAGCAATCCAACAGTGATCTGAGCACTGTAATTCGAGCGGCTTTTGTAATCCTCTTGAATATTGGTGCTCTCCCGAACATCTTTCTCAAGGGGAATGATAATCCAGGCAATGATATAAGCCAAAAATCCAATGCCCCCAAGAAAAAAGAACACACCCCAGATTAAGCGAATGAGCACCGGATCAATTTCCAGATACTCCCCAATTCCGCCGCATACGCCGCCAATTACGCGGTTGTGCTGGCTGCGAACTAACCTTTTCATAGATCTATCTCCGTTTCTATTTACTTTTTCGTAATTCTTTTGATTTTTGATCCACTATTCGAATCGGCTCACATATTCGATACTTAAAACATAATCGTAAAATTAGATTTACAGCGTCATCCACGGTTGACTTATTTCCTGGTGAGACAAATAGCGGTTTACAATTGTCCTTGCTTCTTAATACTTTTCCGACAACTCGATTATTAATTAGCAAATCAGTACTTTCTCCCTTGCGCTTGCCCGGTTCCGTATATTGTCCAATCAGTTTGGATTTGGCGCTGCCAACGCTGGGCAGATCGAAAATCAAGCCCAGATGGGCTGCCAATCCCATGCCGCGCGGATGAGCAATGCCGGCCCCATCGGCAATAACCACATCAATCGGTTGATTTACTTTTTCAAATAGAGTCAGCAATAGCGGGATCTCCCGGAAACTCAAATAGCCCGGAACATACGGAAAATTCACGCGATCAATTCCAGTCAAGATACATTCGTCTTTGAGAATAAACTGGTCACGTTCGTTGTCATGAACTACGGAAAAAATTCCCAGAACGGCATAACCCATGTGATCCCAGCGGGTATAGGATACATCAACCGCAACAATTGTCTTTATCGAAATTGGTAAGGATTTTTGAATCAGCCGATTGGCAAGCTCATTTTGAATTTCACGGGCTTCCGGAATAGTCACATCCCAGCGATGATTGATCACCGGTTTCATATCACCTTACGATTCCATGACTGAATTATTAATGATAAAAAGTTCTCCAAAATCCTGACCCCACTCTTGATCCGTTTATTTTGGCGCAGTGCTTCGTCAGGCTTTAGAATATGCAGCGGATTGCGATAGTGTTCCTCAAGCAATATATCCTGGTTCTTGCGGATATAATAAGCCATCACTTCCTTACTATATTCGGGGTGAAACTGAGTCGTGTAAAGGAAAGATTTATAACGAGTCGCCTGGATTTTGGTTTGCTCATTCCAGGCAAGACATTCCACCTCATCCGCCAGTGATGAGACAATATCGAAATGCGAAGAATAGACCTGAATCTTGGCGCGATGCAAACCCTTAAAAAGCGGATCAACCATTCCACTGAAGGTTAATTGAATCGTTGACATACCAATTTCGGGGCCCAGCGGATTGCGGACCACCTTCCCACCCAGCAATTGATTAATGATTTGATGCCCGAAACAAATTCCGAGGGTAAAAATTTTCAAGTCCAGGATATATTCAAGAATCCGCTCAGCACCCTTTACAAAAGGATAAATTCCGGTGAGTGATTTATGAGCACCAGTGAAAATCACGCCCTGGTATTGCTCAATACTCTCCGGCACAACATAATCAATTTTCTGCGCTTTGAATTTGACTAGGAGTTCTTTGACTGAGTTCAAAATCCAACGATCGAAATCACCATATTGCGAGATCAACTCGCGGTAAGTCGATCCCATCTTGATGATTAAAATTTTGGGCTTAGGCATACAAAGAACTCACATTTTTACTTAAACCGGTATCATACTGAAATTTTAAAATTTTTCCCTCAATATCAACAATTATATTGCTCGATTTGGTTTTCGGTTAAAAAAGATTACGCAAAAAGTAGCAATTAAAAGACTAATGAGGCTGTCTCCACCACGATCTCCCCACCCTTAATAAATCTCCTTCCTATGTCCAATCCGAATGATCAGGATTACCAGTCTGGTCTCTTCCTGGCCGTAGATCACGCGGTAATCCCCGATTCGCAGCCGAAAATAATCATGATATTTGCCCTTGAGTGGCTTGATATTATTGGCAAGACTGGCGGGATCGGCTGCCAGGATTTTTAATTTATTTATAATTCGCTTTTGCCAGACATGATCGAGGCGTTTTAATTCCTCCACTGCCTCTTTCAGAAATTCGATAGAGTACAAGTATCTACCCGACTACTTTTTCAAGATCAACCAGAGAAACAGTCGCAGATTTGCCTTCTTTAAGCTTCTTATAGCGGTTATCGGCAATAAGAGTATCCAGTTCGTCGAAGTATAAAGTCAGCGCCCGGGCAATGATATGGCTCTTTTTATCGTTCAGTTCTTTGGACACGAGTGCAAGCTCCTGATCAAGGGTTTTGGGCAGAGTGATATTAATTCTGACATGTTTTTCAATCATTTTAGTTCTCCATTTATCACGGTAAAATTTACATGATTATACACACGATTGTCAACATAAATGTTAAAACTTATCGTATATTATTAGAGACTTTAGACTAACCCCCGAATTCTCCAAAGGCTCCGAAGGAGTCTCTGATGAGAGAGTCCCTGATGGGAAATTCGGGGATTAATCACTATATCCAAACATGAAAATCGTTTCAAAGGTTTTCTACTAATAGTTCAGCATCCTTACAAATAACGCATCAATATTAGTATACAGATCCGGGTCAACCTGACTCAAATAGCCGATGAATTTCGATCCACCGCAATAAAATGTGACGCGGTTATAGGGCTTATTTTTGCCATATTGATTAACGTCAATCCCTAAATAAGATTGAATCCGATTCTCGATTAAACGGGCAAATCCTTCCTTCCATTCCAACCAAACCATATATTCAAAATCAACCTGAGATAAGTGTTGCTTTAACTTTCGATGATATTCTATAATCGCCGCTTCATTTCCATTGTTTAGGGCCTCCATAAATCCGGAATAGTATTCGACAAACAGTGAATCGTTATATGGAAAAGAGTGATTAAGTTCCCAGGAATAATCGTTGTGCTTGGCCGCATCCTGGGCAATTTTCAAATCCTTTTTTATTTTCAGTTCACAGGTTGAGAATTGACAGCAATGCATAAATTCGTGGAAAATCGTCACATATCCCGCCTTTGAGTCAAAAATATCTTTGGTGACAATACAGCATGGTCTCGAATCGTAAACAGACAATGGAAAAGAAGCTCTCACCTTTTCAGGTAGCGGAAAAGGAACCGGCTCCTTTTTTATAAAACTGTATTCGCCGGATAATGTATCGTAGTCGAAGATGTACAGATAACCACCTTCGGCAAATACAACTGGATGAAACTCATTCAAAAAGGGATGAATTTTCCTGATGTCCTTTTGCATTTCAATTAAATATCGGAGTGACGAATCAATCTCACCGATCAGTAGTGAATCCAAATTCTCATCGGAAAACGTCGGTTGAAATAAAAAAGTAGAAAATACAAATATGAGAAAAAAGTGTAATAAAGATTTAATCGGCATGTTCCACCTCATCGTATCAATGTTAGTGCCCATCTCGAATTTCTGTTCTCTTCACTATTTAGCCATTTAGCTGAATTTAAATCTTCCAGTGTAGGTGGTCAACAATTCATTTGAATCTTTTCATAATTAAATGAGTTATGCCGTTAATCAAGATTACCTCGCAAGGCTGTACTTTTGATTTACGGATTAATTAAGACTAAGTTTTTCTTATGAATCAAGTAATTAAAAGGCTTTTGGAAAAAAGATCTTAAGGTATAAACAAATATGTCTTCTCGTGTTCTTTAAACCTATAACTTAATGCCCTATTTAGTAATCGGATTAAACACCGTGATATATTGCATCAGCTTTTGTGCAAATTCCGACTCAATTATGATCTTACTATAATCGATCGCTACATAATTCAAATATTGCAGAATCAGATATTGCCTGGAACCGGAAGGAAATATGCCGGCGAAGAAGAAATTCAACGCTTCACATATTTGCACCTGTTGACCAACTGCCGGATCGCATAAATCCAGATAGAGATTGATTACCTCGACTTTTTTTAACAGTAATTCTTTTAATCGCTGACTGATCTCATTTTTAAAATTTGTTCCAATGGCATTAATATAAATGACAGCATAATTCAGGGTTGAGTTAATTTCTACTTCTATATCAGATTGTAGCAAATCAACCGGGGATGCCATAGTGCTGGTAGCATCCTGGATTTGAACCACTAAGCCGATATTCCGGTAAATTTCAGTGATCATCGACTGGTGCTTAGCGGGTACATAGATTGCACTCGGTTCCGATTCTATTAATTTCAAGTAAGAAAGTACCAATGTCTCCCTTTGATTTAATTGTACCTCCATTTTTTCAAAGACCTTTGGCGCTGACAATCCAATTAATATGGCGCAGTCTTTAAAACCAGTGCGTAACAGGGCTTTCTGAGAATATGGATGAGTTGATACTCCCTTGGCATAGATTCCCCGGATACCCCGACTTTTAGCCTGTTCGATTAGCAGCTGATTTAAAACAGTCATACACCCTTGTCCACGAAACTGTGGTTTGGTCAGTGCCATCCCCAGCTCCGGTGTTTGACGTTTCTTGCCAAAGAATTCCAGAGCAACGTGGCTCATCATTTCCCCGGTAGCTTCGGTCACTGCAACGGCAGAGATCAGATCGCCCGATTTATTCATCTCCACCAGACGTTCCGGATAATAGATATTCTCCATTATGTACGTATATCCGTAAGTTCGATACGCGCATTGGGATATTTCAATCGCCTGTTTAGATTCTAAAAGCTGTATCCTATAAGGAATTTTAACTCTTTCCTGAGGAGCCTGCTGCACTGGTTGTTCGTACGATTCCAGGCGGGTAGTGTCTACGTAGCTGTCGATATGTTTCTGTTGGCGGAATTTGACCAAATGAACTTCTTTGCCTCCGTAACCTTTGTTATAAAAAGAGAATTGATCCACACTACCCTTCATCAGGCGGAATCCCAGACCAATTTGGTTCGAACCGCTTAATTCTGCTTCAGGGGAATAGTGTTTGATCTGCTCGGGATCAAATGGCAGACCTTTGTCACGGATGATAATCCTGAATTCCACGGGGCTGATTTGGGTCTCGATCTCAAACATCACCTTCTCCTCCGGTAGAAAAGCATGTTTGATTACGTTGGTAATAGCTTCTTCAGCAGCAACCATCAGCAAGGTGATATCTTTCTGCTTAAAATCCGCCGACCGTATCAGCTCAGTTAAATAAGCTTGAGCCGCAGGCAAATAACTGATTTTGACCGGTAACTGTAAAATTGACGTTTCCTCTTTTTGCATTGATTCTCCAATTAATTATTTATCGCTGAGTCACTTTTATCATTTTCTTTATTAATTTATTGTTTAAAACCTAGTATGGGCAAATACATTTTAGTCATTTAGTACCCCGTTGTCAAGCCTCAATTCGTATCCATCGGTAAAGAATTACCGGATTGGCAACACCTTATGTCTCATCAATTCCCGCAAGAATCATCATCACTATTAACCGCATTTGAGGCGGAACTAGTTGTAAAAATATTTACTGAAACTGTTTATCCTTTATGATATATTTAAAATGATTTTTAAAATTATTATGTATAATTCAGAACGTTACGAACAATTTGTTGACAAACTAGTTAAGTCTTACAAACCGGGCTTTATCCAGATGGGGGTACAAATGCAGTATTCAAAAATTATCCTGATTGCCGGATTAATCTTTTGGGCGGGCTGTTCAATCAATATAAATACCGGCAGTCTGGAGGTCATTCCGCAGGAAGAAAAGATAATAACGCGAGCATCAAAGCCACAAGATTATCAAGATTACTGGCAGGCGATTAGGCATTTCGATTTCGATTATATCAATCGCAACGAGGTAACTACCGAACAGCACGATTTTGTCAATGGTCTGCAATTGATGATTGCCGGCAGAAGTGACACTTCCGCCCTGATATTCGAAAGTCTTATGGAAAATACCAGCGACTCGCTGATGCAAGCCTCCTGCGCTGATATTCTGAAATGGCACTACACATATGCAAACCGCTGGGATCGGCTAGTCGAGATTGATTCCCAACTGCCCGCAGGATTGGATCAGGATAATTCGATTGAGTTCGTCAAGGCATTCCAACAAGCGCCTGCAGAAGTGTATCATTATCCCGATCGACCTGGTACTATTCTAACCGAACTGAGTGTCAGCGGTTCGCCGATAATCGAGGTTACCATTAACGGTCACAAACAACATTTCTGGATTGATACCGGCGCCGAATTAACGGTCATATCCTCGAATATTGCCGAAACCTGCGGCATCGAACCCCTGCATGAAGAAGATACCATGATTGGGACTTCGACCGATATTAACGTCGGCACTCGCCCGGCAGTCATCAGCGAATTGAAAATCGGTGACCTGATCGTCGAGAATCACCCGGTCTGGATCATTGATAAAAAAGACCTGGAAGTCAAATTGTTCAAAGTCATCAAAATCATAAAAATAGACGGGATCATCGGCTGGAACCTGATTCAAAATCTCCACCTGGAAATTGATTATAAAAACTTGACAACAACGATTAAAAAACCAGAGCCGGCTGAGGTTGCCGAGCGCAATTTTCATTTTGTTTGCGTGCCTTTCGTTAGTATGACCGATACCCTGGGAAATCCGTTCAATTTTTTCTTGGACACCGGAGCCGCAAGTACTTTTCTTTATCAACCGGGAATCACCAAAATTGATGTCAGCGATGCCAAATCTAGCAGAGCAATTATTGGCGGCGCCGGCGGTACCCAACAGATTAAACAATCTGTAATTCCGAATGAAGC
>CAZJIU010000021.1:4832-28110 GCA_964546145.1 uncultured bacterium | reverse complement strand
CTGCCGAGGTTCCCGGTGGAGATACTTTTCTTCTGACTTGGCTGTCGAAATTTGGCAAAATGAAGTTCTTAAATTTCAACTCTGCGGTTTACAGAAAACATGCTAATGGAGTATGGAGCGGTAAGACCCCTTTTGAACAGAAAATGCACCTTTTCGATACCCGGTTAGCAATGTATCAAATCGCAAAACTCAAATTACGGAATAAATTACTGCTTCATTTGGAAGAAATTCTCAACCAAAGCGCTTCAATTATCTCCACCGAAAAGGAGTTAAGCCAATATAAAAAGACGATGAGCAGCTACAATTTGCTCATTAAGGAGAAAATGGGAGCTAAACCTCTCAAAGCCACGAATAACATCGGGTACTTAATTTATACCGATGATATATTATCGAGTGGCATCATCAGAAATCAAGTGATTCCCCTACTTGAAAAATTGTCAAGCGAGTGTAACTACAATATTACACTGATTTCCATTATCCTTCCGGGATTTAGCTATGATAATCACGAACTCGCCGAATTCACCCGGCATTTAAATAAGTACAATATTCACCTTGAAATCGTATCCGAGCCATCTGATGATCAAATCCTCCGCGAGAAATTAATTAAAATTGTAAGAAGCCGTCAGCTATCCATTCTCCACTGTAGATCATATCATGCCACTAAAATTGGACTATTAGTAAAGGATATTTCTGAGATCAAAATAATCTTTGATGTGAGAGGGCTATTTCCTGAAGAACAAAAAATTATGCTTCAGGAAAAAAAATCCGATCCGGAGAAGATCGAGGCAACTTATAATGAATTAAAATCTTTAGAGTCTGATTTAATCACTGGCTCGGATAAAGTCGTTGTCCTGAATCAAAACTTTAAAGAGCACTTAAAAAAAGATTATGCCAATTTATCTAACCTGGTAGAGATCAAGAATTTTGTACCGCTTGAAAAATTTAAATATTCCGAATCTGATAGAATCAGTATCCGCAAAAAATTAAACTGGCTTCAAAATAAAATATTTATTTATAGCGGCGCTTTCAGTCCCTGGTACGATTTGAACATGCTGGCGAAATGGATAAGAACTCTTGCCGAAGCAATCCCGGATTCATGTTTTATAATTCTCAATTATCATGATGCAAATTCGGCTTTAAATCCTAATACAGAGACAATTCTAAAGCTATCTTCTGCCCTGAAAAATAGAATAGTGATCCGCTATATAGAATCCAGCGCGGTTGCGGCATGGTTATCCGCCTCTGACATCGCTTTAATACCACACAATCCACTATATAAGGAAATATTACGACCGGCGCAGCCTATTAAATTTGCAGAGTTTTTGGCGAACGGGTTACAGATTATAGCATCGGATTATTGCGGCGAAATCAAGCACATGTTAGAATCTTTCCCTTTTATTGGCTATCTCGTCAAGGACAAAAAAACTATTCAAAATATTAAAAAAGTACTTCATCAATCGTTACAATTCAATGATACTAAAATAAGGGAAAAAATTTCTTCGGTTGCTGCCGATTACGCTATCGAACTTTCTATCAAAGCCTATAGCGATTTATATCAAAACCAATTAAAGGCAATAAATAGTACTCTTAATAAAAATAATAGAGACATACGCATTACCAATCAAAAACGTCCGCTCAATATATTAGTCGTCACCTGCAACCATGGTGCAGTTACCCAGGTGAGGATTTTAAGTCCCTTCCGAGAGTTGTATCAGCGTCATTTGATTCAATACCGGATATTCACACTGCAGGAAGAAAAAGAAATAACTCACGAGGATCTTGAGGGAGTAGATATTGTCATATTTCAGCGAATTGATTTTCAGCCTTTAATTGAAGTCCTGCGATATGCTCGTCGACAGGGAATATTGACCATCTATGAGATTGATGATAATCTTCTAGAATTACCGCCGGAAAATCCCGGTTATCGGCATTACCATAAGTCCGAAGTAAGAAAAACAATTCAGTGTTTCTTAACAGAATCAGATTGTATAACAGTTAGCACACCAAAATTGCGCGAGTACTTTCAAAAGTACAATTCCAACATTTTGACCCTTCCCAATCAAATTGATGCTCAAATCTACAATCACCCGCGCCTAAAACCATCTAAACAGATAAGGATTGGTTTCGCCGGGACCATCACTCATCAAATTGACTTAGCCCAGGTCATCCCCGCACTAAAACGTATTCAAAAAAAATACAAAGAACGGGTAAAACTGGTATTTATTAATTTCATTCCGCAAGAATTTATTGGTGATCCGAAGGTTGAATTTATTGCAGGAATTGATTTTGTTCCTCGGTACGCTAAAATACTTGCCGATGCCAATCTCGACATTGGACTAGCCCCTCTCAGACACAATGTATTTAATCGCAGTAAAAGTGACGTCAAGTTTTTAGAATACGGTATCTCAAAAATAGCGGGCATCTATTCAAAATATGATCCCTATTCCCAAAGTGTTACCGATAAGCAAACCGGGCTGTTGGTTGAAACTGAAAATCCTGAAGAATGGTATGAAAAGATTAGCCTGCTCATTGAAGACTCAATACTCCGGGAAACACTGCAACAGAATGCATACAACTACGTTTTAAATAATCGGAATTTCAAAGATAAGGCTATAGACTGGTTTAATCTTTATAAATCCCTATTAAAAACTAAGGATTCAACCAATTCCGTTTATCTTCAGAACCAATCAAACGCACAAAATTCATCGGTAACTAAAATCCCACTTACCTCCATTATCATTCTCACTTACAATGCTCTGGAATACACTCAAAAAACAATTAACTCGATACTAGATAATACAGAACAACCTTATGAAATTGTCTTCGTTGATAACGGTTCGTCTGATGGCACAGTTGTATACCTGAGGCACTTGACCGAACGACATAATCATATCAAGCTAATTGAAAACCCGCATAATCGCGGATTTGCCGCCGGTAATAACCAGGGTGAGGCTCAAGCCTGCGGGGAATACCTGCTCTTTTTTAACAATGATGTTTTGGTCTCACCCGATTGGCTGACCAGCCTTGTAAGAGGATTGGAACGGGATCCCAAAATCGGTCTTATTGGACCTATGACAAATTCGATCAGCGGGCGCCAGCGCTTCGCCGAAATTAACTATCAAGACGACGAGGGATTTTACGAATTCGCCCAATATGTAAGAACCATAAACAAGGGTAAAATCACTCCCCGCCGACGAATTGCCGGCTTTGCGATGTTGACCAGAAAAAGTATTTTCGAGCGACTGGGCGGATTTGACGAGTCTTTTGGCACTGGAAATTTTGAGGATGACGATCTGTGCCTGAGAGTCCGAGCTGCCGGCTATGCCATCATGGTAGATGAATCCACATTTATCCATCATTACGGCAGCCAGACATTTAAAAGCAATAACTTAAACTATCGGCAATCGATCTGCGAAAAGGGTCAGCTGTTTTTTAAAAAATGGCCAAATATAAACTATGACTGGCTGCTCGAAATTAAATCCAGTCTGGTAGATGAGCATCAGGAAAAACTAATTCAGGCAGAGAAATATTTGGAGAACAGCAATACATCGAATGCAAAAGAGATTTATGACCTAATCATCCGGGAAAATCCACTCTCTAGCGCAGCACTATTCGGACTGGCTCAGACGGCATACCAAACAAAAGACCTGAAGGAATCAACCAAAATACTCAAAAGGATTCTCCAACTATATCCGGATTATTATAAGGCATATAATCTGTTAGGAGTAATCTCCTACGACCTGGCTCAGTACCAGCATGCCGAGCTCCTCTTTAAAAGGGCACTTTCATTCAAACCAGACGATCCCGATATCCATCAGAACCTGGGCGAAACCCTGTTTGCGGAACGTAAATTCGATGAAGCCCAACAGAAATTCATCGAGAATATCAAGCGGTTTCCCGAAAAAATCGAACCTTTGCTGCGAATGGTACAGATGAGTGCCGGAGCGGGACACCTCGAGGAATCCGCTAAATATTTGCAAACTGCTCGGATAATTGAGCCTAATAGCACTTTGATCAGCCAACATTCTAAGTGGCTCCAGAGCCTCCAATCGGAAACCGGCTGATTATTGTAGAAGGTTTTCATTGAGCCAATCAAAATTAGGATTTAAAATAAAAAGTAATTAAAAAACGGATTGAATCATGAATACTTATATCGGCGAACGAACTCAGCGTTTTTATAAGGCAGGTAGCCAAATTTTCAAAGAGAACGATTATGGCGCCTCGATGTACATCATCTCCAGTGGTATGATCGAGGTATCAACCATCAAGAACGATCAAAATATCGTGCTTGCTACCCTCGGCAAAGGCTCTATTTTCGGCGAAATGGCCCTGATTGACCAACCATACCGTTCGGCAACCGTTACTGCCCTCACTGATGTCAGCTGCATCGAAATCAACAAACTCCTTTTTAATGCCAATATGCAAAGCATTCCCAGCTGGTTGCGAACGTTTTTCCAGATTCTGGTCGAACGTCTGCGCGATTCCAACAAAAAACAGGATACCTTCCAAGTATCGGAAAAGTCCAAACAGGTAATTTTAATGTTGGCTGAAATGGCGCGTCCACATCAACAAGCCGATTCCCTGTCCATAAAAATTCCCTGGGCGGATACCATCCATAATCTGGAAATCATTTTGAATATTCCCGCCAATTTCATTGAAAGGGTTTTCGATAATTTGATCCAGACGCCAATGGCCGCCCAAGAAACCGATTTCCATGAGGGACGTCTGCTCGTCATCAAAGATATTGCTTGCTTCATGGAGTTCGCAAATTTCTGTAAGAATAAACTTAGTTCAAAAATTCACAAAAACCAGTCTCCCGCAGCAAACGGGCTAACGAAAATGGAGTCGGAATTCCTGAATTTCATTGGAAAACTGGTAGCCGAGCAGGGCGGCGGAACCGATCTGGAGCTGAATTATCTGGAAGCCCGGTGTCTCGAAATCCTAAAAACTCCGCTGGAACAATATAAATCCGTAACTGACCATTTAGTCAAACAGAAAGTTCTCAGCACCCGCAAGACAGACGACGGGGACAGCTTTTACGATGTCGATAAAAATCGATTTCAAGGCCTTTTGGCTGATCAACACCAGACCGATTCATTCCAAAAATATGAGTCCCTAATTGGGAGAGCATAAACCATTTTGGAGAGATTACCATGCCAACAACACCCAAATTAAGCTTATGTATGATTGTGAAAAATGAGGAACAAAATCTCGACCGCTGTTTGCACAGTGCGGCAAAGATAGTGGATCAAATTATAATCGTTGATACCGGCTCGACTGACCGGACGGTGGAAATTGCCCGATCATACCAGGCAAAAATCTATTATCACCCCTGGCAGGGAGATTTTTCGGAAGCCCGCAACGAATCCCTGAAATACGCTACCGGTGACTGGATTCTGGTTCTGGATGCCGATGACGAATTGGAGCCCGAATCAGTCTCCCAAATTCGACCATTGATCGCAACAACCGAGTATGACGCCATCGGTATAATCATCCGCAACATTGCCCCGCCGAACGATATCATTAAGTATATGGATGATACGCGCTATCGCCTCTTCCGCAACCGAAAAGGCTTTCAATACGAACAGAAGGTTCATAACCAGATTGCCCCTTCCATAATCCGCAACGGGGGTAAAACCTGCGATTCCGAGCTGATGATTATCCATCACGGTTATAAGGAAAATTTTCGGCGTAAAGCCAACCGCAGTCTGCCAATGATTGAAGAAGCCTTGAACTCCAATCCGAGTAATACCTATCTCCAATTTAAAAAGGGCGAGACCCTAAAGGCTCTGGGAAAATTGAGCGAAGCCAAAAAAGCCCTGAAGCAATTTTTCAACATGGACTATAAACTCCTGCCGGCTCAAATAATCGAAATGGCTTTTCTGCGGCTTTCTCAAATAGAACTGGCTCAGAGTAATTTTGAGGAGTGCCTCTACTATTCCCATAAATGTCTATTGCTCAATCCCTGTAATGCACTGGCAATGTATCTGGCAGGAATTGCCCGCTTATATCTGGGTGAATTGAGAACCGCTTACGAAATATTCCAACACATTGATGAGAACTACTCTGATGACTTTTTCGATAAAAAAGATCTGAGTACATTAATTAATATTTGTACCCAGGTGTCAGCCTATCAAATGGCCTGAGCTAATATGAGAAAATCTGACAAAGCAGCGACTTTAGCTGTCTGTATGATTGTAAAAAACGAAGAAGGCTTCCTGCCGGATTGCCTGGCTAGCATTCGTGATATCGCCGATCAAATCATATTACTGGACACTGGTTCTACCGATAATACAAAAGCAATTGGACAAAAATATCATGCTGAAATTCATGATTTTAACTGGGTGGATGATTTTGCGGCTGCCCGTAACGAATCAATTAAGTACGCTAACCGGGATTGGATATTCTGGCTGGATGCAGACGAACGGCTGACAATTGAATCAAAACCGATTATTAGAGACATCTTGGCAAGTGATGATCGCACAGTTTATTACAATATCCGGATTCAGAATCTGAATCAGGCGGGAGTTCCGGTTAATCTATCCTCCGCTCACCGGCTATTTCCCAATCATAAGAGAATTCTCTTTGAAGGAGCAATTCACGAGCAGATTTCCGCCAGTGCAAAGGCTCGTGGACTAAAGGAAGTTCAGAGCGAGATTACTCTCAATCACCTTGGTTATGGACTAGCAGAACCTGAAGCCCGGATAAAGGAACAACGCAACCGAAAATTACTGGAAAAGATGCTAAAGCGGACACCGCAGAATGCTTATATCCACTTTACCTATGCTCAGCATCTCGATCTCGCCAATGAAGATCGCGCGGCTTACTTCCATTATAAAAAAGCCTTGGCTCTGCGGCAGTTCGATTCTAAAGTTACCGCTGCATTACTCAACTGTCTCGCCGGAGTCTGTATCAAGCTGAAACAGTACCAGGAAGCTGCCGAATACTGTCATCAATCCATCCGCAGAGAAACAGTTCAATACGGAGCTTACTATCAACTATATCGTATTGCCAGTCTCATCAATCAGCCCGATCGGGTTATTTCCGCCCTAACTGACCTGTTGCAGAGTATCGAAGCCTTAGCTGCCGGTCACGATCCGCTTCCTAGTGATATTATCCTGGAAAAATGGACAGTCCAATTTACCCTGGGGCGGGCTTATCACCAGCTTGCCGACTGGCAAAATGCAGAAAAGGTACTGACACCCTTATTAGCTGAAAAACCGGATAATCACGAACTGCTGGAGCGCCTGGCAGATATTGCTTTGCGGACTCTTCAACTGGTAAAAGCTGAAAAATATTTCAATCAATTAATCGCTTTAAGGGGTGAACGAGAGGAGCTCTTAGGCTGCCTTGGTCTAATAAAAATAAAGCAGCAAGATTTCCCCGCTGCGATCCAGATTTACCAAAAAATCATTACCCTCAATCCCACCAATCGGGATGTCCAAAAGAAACTGATCGGACTTTATGGTAAAATTGGGAATCTGGCCAGGGCTCAGCAGCTGCTTACTCAAATGTCACTATAATTTCCAAAAAATATCTACATTTTATTAATTCCCTAAAATCTTACTACAATCCTGAAGAATGTGGATAAATTTTCCCATCCTTTCCCGGATTTAGCGTTCCTCTATCGAAATCTGCATTTTTTTATTAAAGTTTAGCTACTTTTCACCGATAATCTTATTAGACGTTAATTGATATGAAGTTCTCAAAACAGCAGTGACAAGCAAAATTAACAGGCAAGGATGCCGAAAAAACGAAGGAGTGAATCATGAGTTTAACACAAGTTGCAACCAACATTGAAGCACAGCTGGCTTTTCATGCCATGGAAAAAATCAATAAAGATTTGGCAGATGTCCAGCTGCGCATGGCAACCGGCAAAAAGATCAATTCCACCGAAGATGATCCGGCCGGTTACCAATTGGCATGTGGTCTGGAAAGACGCCAGAGAGGTCTGGAGGTCGCCCTGTCCAACGTGTCCAGTGCCAAGAGCATTCTGAATGTCGCCGAGGGCGGTTACCAAAACATCATGGACATTTTACAGGTCATGAAAGAGAAAGCCACCCAGGCTGCGGACCAATCATTAAATAGCACCCAGCGGTCAGCTATTAATGATCAGGTAAGTGCTCTTATTTCGGAAATCGGCGATATTGTTACCGAGACCACTTTCAACAGCGACAGTCTGATTGATGGCGATTATTCCGGTAATTTCCAGGTAGGTGAAAGTGCATCCAATACCATGACAATATCGCTCAACAGCGCATCAGCCGCCAGTCTTGCGGTTAACGCTATTGATCTATCTTCGGCTTCGTCCGCCAACACAGCTGTCACCACCCTAGAAAGTGCCATTGATACTCTGGCTGGTCGGATTCAGGATATTGGTGAATATAAAGCCCGGCTTTCTTTCAAAGAAAACACCGTCTCCGTGGCAATTACCAATACCGAGGCTGTCTTGAGCAACATCGAGGATGCTGATCTGGTCAAAGAACAGATGGATTTGGTTAAATGTCAAATCTTGCAGCAAACTTCGGCTTCGGCCTTTGTCCAGGCTAACACCGCTCCTCAGTTGGTTCTGCAGTTAATGAGATAAATCATAAATCGGGACGGGGATTTCCCCGTCCCACCTATTTTATCTCACTGCTCTTTCTAAAGAACCTCAAAAATCGGGAAGTAAGTTAAGGAGAAATCTCATGTACAGTTCGCAACAAAAATCTGACTACCGCAACAGTAATCCCTATTTAGCCCAAAAAATCTTGTCTGCCAGTCCGGAACAGCTGGTTACCTATATTTTCGATGTTGCTATCGCAGCCTGCATCAATCAAAACAGGATCAAGGCGGCAGAGGCAATCCAGCTCTTGATTAATTCGCTTAAATTCGATCACAAGAAGATAGCGACTAATTTTTATGACATCTACAATGAAATCCTGAATCAGCTCTATGTCAATCAATTCGAGCAGGCAGAGAGTATGATTCGGGAAATTAGAGATGCCTGGAACGAAGCCATGAGGATCAATTAAATGCAGATCAATCTTACTTCCGGTCCGGTCAATACCAGACTAAACGATTTTTCTATTTGCTTCCAAGCCAACATGTGGAGGATAAGGCGATGACAGATACGATCATGGACATCAAAGAAGTATCACGCTACCTGAAAATCAAAGAGCAAACCATCTACCGGTTAGCCCAACAGGGAAAAATACCCGCCATCAAGATTGGCGGCCAATGGAAAATCAAGCGCGAGCATATTGACTCAATGTTCGATGTCATCCTAAATGAAAAATTAAAGAACTACAAGTCCTGATTCCATAAACTGTCTCTTCCTTTTCAGGTGATTCGACAAAAACCCGGCTCTAACCGGGTTTTTGTTTTTCAATATAGTCAATACCAGTTCCTATCCAACTATTGGGTGCGATTGGGTGTCACCTTGAACTAGCATCCGACAGCAGTCTTGACAGATCGTTTAAGATTAACACTTTGCTCTGCAAAAATGTATTCTCATTGCATGCATTTCAGATAAGGTCTTTCCAATCAGTGCTTTGGTTTTGACCGGTTGCCCTCCCAAAACATCGGAATAAACACATCAGACTTAGCCGAGAGGATTGTTCTCATTATAGGATTATTAATAAATCTGTATCAATAATTATCAAAATTATTTCTTACCACCGTTTTATACCAAATCTTCATAAAATTTATTTATTCCTATTATTTAATCCTGAATATTCTCCCAGCCAATTTTTCCCGACACTTTCCGGGGTTAAAAATTTAAGCATCTCCCTAAACAACCGAAAATAAGAGTAGAGATTTTTGAAAATGGATATGTGCAGTCAAGGAGATGAATATCCATCAATGCAAACAATACTTTAACAGGCAGGGATGCCAAAAAAGCAAAGGAGTGAATTATGAGTTTAACCAAAGTCGCAACCAACGTTGATGCGCAGCTGGCTTATCATGCCATCGAGAAGATTACAAAAAACTTGGCTGACACCCAGTTACGTATGGCAACCGGTAAAAAGATCAATTCCACCGAAGATGATCCGGCCGGTTACCAATTGGCACGCGGTCTGGAAAGACGCCAGAGAGGTCTGGATGTCGCCCTGTCCAATGTGTCCAGTGCCAAAAGCATTCTGAATGTCGCTGAGGGCGGTTATCAGAACATCATGGACATTTTACAGGTCATGAAAGAGAAAGCCACTCAGGCTGCCGATCAATCTTTAAACAGCACACAGAGAACAGCTATCAATGATCAGGTAACTGCTCTAATTTCGGAAATCGGCGATATTGTTGACGAGACGACTTTCAACGGCGATGGTCTGATTGACGGTGCTTACACCGGCAACTTCCAGGTCGGCGAAACCGCCTCCGATACTCTGACGGTAACCCTGAGCAGTGCCTCAGCTGCCAGCCTCTCAGTCAATGCGGTAGATGTTTCTTCTTCCAGTGGCGCCAATAGTGCTATCACCACAATAAGTACCGCGATTGACACGCTTGCCGGTCGGGTTCAGGACATCGGAGAGTACAAAGGCCGCTTGTCCTTTAAAGAGAACACTCTCTCCGTAGCCATCACGAACACCGATGCGGTTAGAAGTAACATCGAAGATGCAGATCTGGTGAAAGAACAAATGAACTTGATGAAATACCAGATCCTCCAACAGACTTCAGCCTCAGCGTTCACCCAGGCGAACTCGGCACCTCAACTTGTTTTACAGTTAATGAGGTAGGAGAACTTCTCGTGAGCGGGGGTAGGAAAATAATTCCTTACCCCCGCGCTTTTTTTGACATATCTAACCCCAACAAACTTAGGTCAGGTAAGATGTACCAAGGGGAATAATCACCACCGCTTGGTATGATATTTGAAACGATGATTGGAGTAAACGTGAAGGAACATTTGGTAAGGAAGACAGGACTACCATTAATAGTTAAAAGGACAGGACCAAGCTATGTCAATTGACATCACCTCGATCTACGATTCCAGCACTTCAATCGATAACATGGTTGAACAATATATGGCGATTGAAGAACGCCCTATGGTGGAATTGGAAGACAAAAAGGAAGACCTGTATACAAAGAAAAATGTACTCACTACACTCCATTCGAAATTGTCGTCATTAAAAACGACTGCGGAACGACTTTCTGACCCTTTAACAGATTATTTTGCTGCAAAAAACGCCCGCAGTAGCGATGCGGAAAAATTTCTCGTTTCCGCTACTACCAATGCTGAGCTGGGGAATCATTCATTAACGGTTGAGCGGTTAGCGCAGGCCGACACCCGGGTTTCAAAACAATACACCGATTCCAATACGAGTTTTGGCTCTTTTACAACCGATCAGACATTTTCTATTGAGGCTGGTCATCCTCTTGATGAGGATCCTTATAACCGGGTTTCAATAGATATAACAATTGATTCCGATAGCTTCAGCCAAACCGATGATAATGTCCTGGCAGATATCGCCGAGGCTGTTAATACGGCAATGGGAAATGCTGTATTAGCCGGTACAATCTCCAGTACAGAGCGGATTCAAGCTTCCATCGTGACCGAACAAACCGGTATTTCACGCCTGGTTTTCCGGAGCATGAGCTCCGGGTACGATTACCGCCTGGATATGACTGATAGTACCGACAGTCTCCTTGTGGCTCTGGAAATCAATCAGGAGGCGCAATCCACCGGCAGTTCCGGCGGTTATATCACCGAAATTGGGACCTCTGCTACGGACAGTATGTTGAATACCAAATTCAACTTAGATGGTTTGACCTTCTATCGTAATAGTAATATGATCAGTGATGCTCTGACGGGGGTAACCCTGGAATTGCTGGATAGTTTTGAAACCACCGAAAATATAGCCATCAGCGCGGATACCGCTTCAGTCAAAGAAGAGGTAAGATCTTTTCTGGACACCTATAACGAACTAATGCAATGTATTCGAGACAACACCGGAATTAATACTGAAACAGGCACGAGTGGTCTATTATCTCAAGACTCTAAGTACATGGATATGAAAAACGGTCTACGTTCGATTATCTTATCACAGGTAGAAGGAGTCCTGAATACCGATTATTCGTCCCTTTTTAATATTGGCGTTGAAGCCAACAGTATCGGTATGTTGTCCATCAAAGATGCTAGTAAATTTGCCGAAGCACTAGAAGCCAATACCACCAATGTTTCCGACATTTTCAAAACCGATGAAAATGGAATCGTTGATCAGCTGGTTACTTATATCAAAAAATTCATTGGTGCAGACGGTAAAATTTTCGATACTAAAAGCATCATCGATGAGCAGGTTAGTTATCTGGATGATCGGATCGATGATCTGGATAGATATCTCCAGCAAAGAGAGACCCAATTAAGAGAGAAATTCTCACGGTTACAGCAAGCAATCTCCCTGTTAAACAGTCAGCATAGTATTCTGCAGTCCTATCTTTAGGTAAGGAAAATGAGTACGGATGAGACAGCATGACTTTCAATCAACCAATAGCAGTGACAATCGGGGCAATCCCAGTAATACGATCCGGGAACTGCTGACCGATGAACTGGAGTTGTTCAGAAATCTATTCAGGGAAACTAATCAATTTGTCAATCATATGGATAGTCTGTCGGTGGAGTCGGTCATGAACCTGCTGAACGCCCGACAGGAGTGGATCGAAGAGTTGTTACTGCTTGAAAAGAAACGCAAATTAGCCGGTTCAATTAATGACCAAAAAATCATCAAGGAGATTACCGCAATCGCTAATTCACTAATCGAGATTGACGTAAAACTCCTGGATTTGCTGCGTAACAAAAAGCAGGAAATCATTAAAGATTTGAGTAAAATAACCGATAAAAGAAATAAGAACCGAAAGAGTCGGGCAATGCACTACAACAATTCATCAATAATCGATATCATTCAGGAATAGCCCCATGATGACAATCAAAGACACCACCGAACTAAACCAGCAAATGCCGAATGTCGACAGGACACCCGAAACAGCAGAAACCGGAGAATCACAATCGCGGAAGATCAGTACTTCCAATGCCGATACCCTTTCGGGGGTAGTCAAAGACAGCCTGGAACTTTCCGAATTTGCCAAACTCCGAATCGAAAAAGCGGCTCAGGTCAACCAGTATCTTGCCGAGCTGCAAAAAATAAAATCACCTACTGACAAAGATATCGAAGAAATCCGCTCCAGATTGAAAACCGATTTCTATCAAAAACCAGAAGTAATTGACAAAATCCTGGAAGGTCTTACCCAGAGTCCAGCTGCTATCAGCGAAAAGGTTAACCGAGAAAACCTCACAAATAGTCCCGCTCCTCCAGCCGTTTCTGACCGATTAAGTGAAATTCAAAGTAAGATCCAGAATGGATTTTATGATTCGGAGGAAGTACTGGATATTATCGCAACCCGAATGCTCAGTGAAAATGGTCCTTAATCCCGGCTAATACCTTTCTCACCACACCCCGCAAAGCGGAAAATATTTCTTAATAAAGGAAATATTTTCCAGCTTTGTTTTTGTACCCTAAACCCGATTTTAATCCTAAGACTCATGGACAATCAAGCCGGCTGATATTCTTATATCGGCTGGCATAATATTTGACTTTTTTAATATCACTTTTTGTTCAAGGAAATTATGAGAGGATATGATTCTGAAAAATTTTATCCATTCGGAAAACGATTTTTCAACGAATTCAGAAACGGCACAACCTAAATTAATGAAAAAAACTACCATTAATTATTCGCCTACTCTTCAATATCTATTCATAACTATTAAAAACAAGTTTATTCCCCATAGTTAAAAGAGGCTTATAGCTTCACAAACCGGAAGAGGAAACTTGACCCTGGTGAAAAGAATAGAAAGCACGATTCCGATCTACTTTCTTTATTTTTTAGCGGAACCAGACTGACCGTGTTTTGCGGTGATTTTTAACATTAAAACGAAGGAAATCATGCCGTCGGTTTCCGTAAATATTTTTCTGGAATTAGTGAGGACAACTTTTTAGATTATTCCAGGTCCGATGTCTAGCAGTGCAAAATAGTGCACCTGGGAAATAAAGCGGTATGGTTAGTATCCGAAACCGAATACGGAGGAGACAAAAGGTTGATTAATGAAAAAAATGATTCGTGGTTGAATCCTGAGTACCCAAATGATTCAATCAATCCAATTAAAAACTCACCCAATAAAAATTTTAAAGACCTGAAAAAATCTCCCAAAAATTCTGCTCAGCTGGCTCTGCTGTTCAATCAGGCAGGAAAAATCCTGCAATTTAACCAGGCTGTCCTGGACTTCACTGGCTATTCCAAAAGGGAGTTGGCAAAGATTGATATAATGAATATAATTGAAAATGAATTTCAACAAGAAATTCGTTATATTAGCGGTGAGGATTCCACTATGAAGCCAATAGTCGAAAAAGCCCAGTTGAATAAAAAAAACCAATTAAAGACTCCGTTCTCCCTGAAAATATCTAAAATTGACAACGATAATTACATTGGTTATGATATAAAAGAATTTTCGACAACGAGTGATACCGAATTAGCCCAACATATTCTAGAACCTATCACCGATTTTATCGTTATCATCGACTGCAATGGAAAAATCATTTACGTCAACGAAGCCGGCTTAAAACTATTGGGTTATAAAGCCGAGGAATTATCCGGCACTTCAGTGTGGCAGATATTCGATAATGTCTCAAATGATTTACGGGTGAATCCCGATTTATTAAATAACAGTGTGGCTTACCATCTCTTCACTCATAAAAATGGCACTAAGATTCCAATCCGCTGTCATCATATCTGTCATTCTTGGAATGAAAATATTGCTATTTGGTTATATGGTATCCAACTAGCACCACTCCATTTATTATCAAGTCAAGGTGACAAAATAATTCAGCGGCAGCAGCGTTTAATGGCCGTCGGCGCGACCGCCAGCGGGGTCGCCCATGAAATCAATAATCCGCTCACCGGCATCATTAATTATGCCGAACTTATCAGAGAAAAAATCAAGGATGACCAGATAAGAGACTATGCTGACAGTATTATCACCGAAGGTCAACGGATTGGTAATATCGTTCAAAATCTGCTGGCTTTTTCGCGTCAACGCAATGAGAAATTTCAGGCGGCTTCGGTTAAAGATATCATTGATTCCTCCTTATCCCTACTCAGCTCCGTTTTCCGTAAAAGCTATATTAAGGTTAATATCTTCGTTGCCGAGAACGTTTCCTGTTTGTATTGTAAACCGCAGCAAATCGAACAGGTGTTCATCAACTTGCTCGTCAATGCCCGCAATGCACTCAATAAACGGTACAAATCCTTTGATGAAAACAAAATTATCAATATCCATGTGAAAAGTGCCAGACGGAATAAAAAGTCATACGTGATGATCATTTTCGAAGACCATGGCATCGGTATCCCCCCTAAAAATATGAATCGCATATTTTTACCCTGGTTCACCACCTGTGAATCGGAAAGCAGCACCGGTTTGGGTCTCCCAGTCAGTCTAAGCATCGTTAAAGCTCACAAGGGGCTTATGAACGTAGAAAGCGAAGCCGAGAGTCATACTCGATTTATTATTTACCTGCCGGTCAAGCCTTCTTCTTCATAATTAATCGAATTAGTTTGATATTTTGCCTTATTATTGGTTAAAGCTGAATTTTTCATTAAAAGACTTGAATTACGATCCTTCCAAAACAGCAATGGATAAAAAGGAAATTGAGAAACCAGCTGTAGACTTGATCCCTGATGCAAGTTTGTCTTCTCAGCCAACAAAAATAACATCCCGATTGCAAAATCAGGACTAAGTTCAGGAACGAAGCGGAATGGCTCAAATTCTGATCATTGATGACGAAAAGAGTATCCGGATCACCCTGAGCGAGCTCCTGTTGCTTGAAGGCTACCAGGTCTATACCGCTGAATCTGCAGAAGAGGCCTATAAGTATGTGGACAGTTATGATTTTGATGTTATTATCACCGATGTCATATTACCCAAAATTGATGGGATTTCGTTGATCAAATCCATTATTAAAAGCCAACCTAATACAAAATTTATCATCATTTCTGGTGAGCCAAATTTATCTTCGGCTTCCGCCGCGATCCGCATGGGGGCTTTCGATTATCTGGCTAAACCAATTTCCCCCCGCACGATTCAGCGCAGCGTAGCTAATGCTGTGCATGTCAAACAATTATCTGATGAAAAGAAACGGCTTGAGATCGAAAATCTTCAGTATCGCGAGCATCTTGAAAAACTGGTAAAAAAGCGCACGCAAAGATTACTCAAGGCCAATTCAGAATTGCAGCGTGAGATCCATCAAAGAATCAACACCGAAAATAAACTAAATATTAGTCGCGAACAGCTCTCGATAGTGATCAATAACCTGCCGGCTCTGATTGCTTATATAGACGCCGAAGAAAAATACTTGTTTTTCAATAAAGCCTATGCCGATTATTATCATATCCAGAATCAGGGCGAATCACCATTAAGCCTGAGTGACCTCCTAAGTGACGCTGAATACGCCCAGGAGAAGCCGCGAATTGTTCAGGTACTCGCCGGTAAAAATATTCAATTTGAGGACGAAAAACAAAATCCAAACGGTGAAAAACATATCTTTCAGACACAATACATCCCCCATTGGGATCAGGACGGCAAAGTCAGAACTTTTTTCCTGGTCAGCCAGGATATAACCGAATATCACTATATGAAAAAAGAGGCTTTTCAAGCTCAACGTCTCGAATCCCTCACCAATCTGGCCAGCGGAATTGCCAATGAATACAATAATATGCTGACCATCCTTCTGGGTAACATTACCCTGACGAAAATTGGTAACCACAACTCTCCCGATATTAAGAACCGTCTGGATCAAATGGAAGAGGCGGTATATAATGCCAAAGAACTTACCCGTCAAATTTTTGCTTTCTCCCAAAAAGAGGATGTTCCGAAGGAATCCTACCTCCTTTCCGACCTAATTAAAAAATCAATCACCATCTCGCCAAAATCCAGCGACGTCCAATTTTGCCTGGATTTTCCCGAAACTCACTGCCATGTTAATGTTGAGGTCAGCAATATCATCCACGTAATAACCGAGCTAATTAAAACCCTGATCAACGCAAAGCCTGACAATCGAAAAATAAGGATAGCCGTTAAACACGTTTACCATTCGTGGTCTAACTTCATTCCACTCCAAAATGGCAACTACGCGGTCGTCTCTATCTCGGCTAAAACGGAACTTGTACCGAAAACCCAGGTTAACCAGATCTTCGACCCCTTTTCCGAAGCCGGGAATCTACATAATTCAATGAAAATGGCAGCTATTAATTCAACAATCCGTAAGCACAATGGATTTTTAACGGTAAATATTCATAAAAAGACCGGGACTACCTTTACCATTTATCTTCCCGTTCAACCAAGCTCCACCCCAATGGTTCATGATCAGATCCCTAAAAAAATACGCGGCGGCCGGGTTCTGGTAATGGATGATGAGGATCCCGTCGGCTACATTATTTCACAAATGCTGCAATATCTGGGGTATCAAGTCACAGTGCTGAAGGATGGCAAAGATGTTATTCAAAAATACAAAACTGCCATGCGCTCTAAACATCCTTATGATATTGTCATCCTCGACCTGTTTGTCCCCGAAGGAATGGGGGCCATGGTTACAATCAAAGAATTAATCCAAATTGATCCGAATGTCAAAGCGATTATCATGTCAGGTTACTGTAATGATCCAGTGCTGGATAATTATTCTGATTACGGATTTGCCGGGCGTTTGAATAAGCCAATTGAAATTCAAAGTTTGAAAAGCATCGTCACAAACATAACCTAATGTCGTCACATTCTCATCAACCCATTTATTCAATACTGATAAGGATGGATTCAGAAACTCTTTCTAAAAGATCAGAGACTCTATCTATTGAATTATATCTGAATAAAGGAGTAGAAATCCCAATTAAAAATTATCCAAACCCCATTAATGAAAATTGACCAGAATGGACAATCAAGCAGAAATAAGAAAGCTATTCGATTATTTACGGAAAGTCGCCGAACGAGTATCCCGCAGTAGGCACGGTTGCCCGGAAAAGATTTTTGAATTAGCCCGTACGGGAAAATATCCGGATTATATTGTAGATTTGGCAGAATCCTTCGGAATGATGATTGTCAAAGTGGAAGCCCGCGAATTTCGCCTGGAAAAAAACCTCGAACAACTTCAGAACCTCAATCAAGAACTGCAAAACGAAATTAACCAGAAAAACAATTTTGAAAAGGCGCTAATCGAAAGTGAAGATAAATCCCGGACGATTGTCAAGAATATACCGGATGGGCTTTTCATTTTTCAACAACAAAAAATAGTATTCTACAATCAGCGGTTGCTCCAGATTCTCGGTTACCCTCTGGAAACCGATCTGCTAAATAAAACGGTATCATCCCTGTTAAACCGAAATAACTGGAAACTCATCCAGGAAAAAAGCGAGCATATTCTTAAAAGTTCAAGTCAATTAGAGCAGCTGATTTTAATGATCCGGCAACGTTATAGCTCCTTCATTTATCTGGATGTCTTATTGAGCCGGATTCATTTTCAAAAACAACCAGCCGTGCTCTGTATGATCCGGGATATCACCGAGCGACTCTGGTTGGAACAAGAGCTCCAACGCGCGCAGAAGCTGGAGAGTCTGGGACGCCTGTCAGGGGGAATTGCCCATGATTTTAACAACATTCTCTCCGTCATCAATGGCTATACCGAGATTTTACTAAACGAAACCACCCTTCCGGAAAAATATAGAAAATATATCCAGGAAATAGATGTATCAGGCAAACAGGCCACCAAATTAATTCACCAGCTATTAACCTTCAGTAAAAGACAGGTGGTCAGCCTTGAATATATTCCGCTTAATCAAAAAATATCCGAACTGGTCAATATGCTCCGAAAATTGATCGGTGAAGACATCCGCTTGAATGTCAAACTTCATTCGGATCAGCTCTATATAAAAGCAAATCCGGGACAGGTTGAACAGGTTATACTTAACCTGGTTTTAAATGCCAGGGATGCTATCCGCGCCTTGAATAAACCCGACAGCAAACGCATCATTACCATTGAGACCATCTTTCCGCCTTCCTATAAAAACATCAACCAGATAGACAATTCAGGGACCGGCACCCAGTATGTCCAGCTATCCATTTCAGATACCGGCATCGGTATATCCAACGAAATCAGTTATGACATTTTCGATCCTTTTTTCACGACCAAAACAAATCGTGAGTCGACTGGTTTTGGGCTGGCAACCGTTTACGGTATTGTCAAACAGAACCAGGGGCATATCCGGTTCCACAGCATACCCAACAAATTGACAACCTTTAACATATTCTGGCCGGCTGCGCATATAGATCAGGTTAAGGAACAGATAACCGCCACTGAGACCGAGTCGCTAAAGGGCAATGAATCAATTCTCCTGGTTGAAGATCAAGCCCGTGTCTGCAATGTGATTACAATCATGCTGAAATCCTTAGGATACCAAATAACTGCCGTTAATTCCGGCGAAGAAGCCCTGACCGCGATTAACGCGGGTAAAAATAAATATGACCTGTTATTGAGCGATGTCATTCTGCCCAGAATGAACGGGATTACCTTAGCCGAAAAGGTCCAAAAGATTATGCCAACCATCAAAATTTTACTGATGTCAGGCTATCCCAGCGAGGAGTTACTTAAGGAATTTACGATCAGTAACAACATTCAGATAGTAGACAAACCGTTCACTAAAGAGATAATTGCGCGACATATTAGAAAAATTCTTACGGCTAATTCCTAAGCTGTTCTTCCATCCGCAATAATGAATATTGATGATGAGGACTCTGTTGGTTCCATCATTCCCCAGATGCTGCAATATCTGAAGTATCAGGCTACAGACTGCTTGACAATTATTCTGATTACGGATCCGTCGGGCACTTGAATAAACCAATTAAAATTTTAAATTTAAAGAGTTGTGTCATAAACTCTTAGAGAGGATAACATAAAATTATCAAACTAAAAATTAACAGGTATGGTTAGGCAAGAATTGAATTTTTTATATCAACCTAGAAGTTTTAAAGATATTGAACTTTGGCGAGATGTCAGCGAAGAGGAATGGTACAATCCCAACTGGCAGAAAAGGAATGCAATTCATTCTATTGAGCAATTGAAGGGGGTTATTCGCCTGAATAAGCACCAGGAATCTGAAATTAAAAGAACCATTGACACGATGAAAAACGAGGGTAAAGATCCCTTAAGGATAACTCCCTATTATGCCTCCTTGATGCAGGAAGACCCGTTCAATCCGGTAATTTTCACCGAAAAATCGAAAAAACGGCTCGACCCGATTTTCTGGCAGTGCGTTCCAACTCCGGCAAATCTATTATTCCCTAATGCCGGTAAAGAAGAGGCAATGAATGAGAGCTTAAGAAGTTATGGAGCGGCATATCAACGCTACCCTAACAGATTGGCCTTATTAGTCGCTGAGAATACCAGCTGTGCTTCCTACTGTGTCCATTGCCAGAGAGCCAAATCATTGGATGGTACCGTTGATGTCAATCGTTTGAAGATCGATAAGGGACTATTCTATATCGGTTATAATAAAAATATCAACGAAGTGCTGGTAACTGGCGGTGATGCGCTGATGATTAGTAACACCCGTTTAAAATATATTTTAGAAGAACTGAGCCGGATTCCCCATTTACGGGTAATTCGAATTGCCACCCGCGTGCCAGTAACTTTACCAATGGCGATAACGGATGAAATACTCGACTTAATAGAAAATTCCGCTAATAGATATACGACCGGTCCGGAAAAATATGTCTACTTCATGACCCATATCAATCATTTTCATGAAATAACCCCGGATTTGGCAAAAGCCATCAAAAAGATCAATCAGCATGGATATACTGTCAGAAATCAAACTGTTTTATTAAATCATGTCAACGACAGCTATCGCGTATTAGCTGAGACCTTTCGCAGAATGTTTTGGATTGGCGTGCATCCTTATTATCTATTACAATGCCATAAGGAAAGGGGGATAGTTCATTTTATTACACCCATTCAGGTGGGCAAGATCTACATGAAGCATTTGCAAGGCTGGATTTCCGGAATTACCGTGCCGCGTTATGCCGCTAATATCGAAGGTGGTGGCGGAAAAGTCCTGCTGATGCCCTCTGGACATGATACTTTGAATGTTGGATTGGAAATTGATGAAAAAATTTCGGAGAGCTTTGCCACCATTTCCACTTGGGATCAGCGCAAAATCTTCCAATACGAAGCACTTGGCCGAGCCACCCGCGAAGAATATCAAGAGGCAGTCAAAATAATGAACAAATTTATCGGCAGAGAGGGCGTTTTTCTACCCAAAGTTATCATTATTGATAAGCAAGATAACCATCTCGAAACCAGTAATCGCACCAAATTACCGGCATTCGAGCGAAGCAAAAAAAGCCGTTTACTGGAATATGATGTTCACATCCATGGCATGCCTCTGACCAATCCCCTGGATATTGTTGATAAACTCGATCAAGAATTCAATAAATCGAAATTTGCCAACCCCCCAGGCTAACTTCCGCGCTACGGATAATGTCGGCTTGTGAGCCATTGGCGTAATGCTCCCCTTCCGTCAGATGATGACTTCGCGATTATGATTTTTTAGATCAGCTCGATCTCTTGCTTGAGCCTGATATCTTTAACCGAGGAACCGAGATGAAGAATGAATTCCCCCTTTTCGGCCAACCAGTCTTTGCATTTCGGGTCCCAGAAAGAAAAATGCTGTTTGTTCAATTGAAAAGTCACTGTCTTTGATTGACCCGGCTCCAGTTCGACTTTCTGGAATCCTTTCAGCTCCTTTAGCGGCCGCGGCACTGAGCAGGCGACATCCTCAATATAAAGTTGCACGGTCTCTTTACCTTTAATCAAACCGGTATTTTTAATTTCAAAACTAACTGTAATGGTATCCGTTTCGCTAAATTTTGGTTTCGATACATTCAGATTGCTATATTCGAAGTTCGTATAGGATAATCCATGTCCGAAATAGTACAATGGTTCAAGGTTTTTACTTTCATACCAGCGGTATCCAACAAATATTCCCTCAGTGTAGTGGACATCATAAACCGGGTGGAGTCGTTCACCTTCACCGTCCCATTCGGTATAAAGAGCTTCACCTTCGGGCAGGTAGCCAAATCCGGGTGAATCTTTAAATTCCTTTTCAATGGTAATCGGCAATTTCCCCGAGGGATTGGTTTTACCGGCAATAATTTCCACTAATGCTTTATTGCCGATTTGTCCTCCATACCAGGCATAAATTATCGCCTTTGCCCGATCATTCCAGGCAATCATGCAAACGCCACTGCCCGAGGTAACAATAACTACCGTATTGGGATTATTTGTCACACACTTCGCGACCCGATACTCCTGATTCACTGGTAATTCAAACGGTCTGTCCCAACCTTCACTGTCGCTGGTTCCGACATTGCAGAGCACAATCTCTGCCGCTTGAATCTCCTGAATCGTCGGATCCTCGACATACTTGATGCGAGCACCGAATTCCTGCTTCAATTCGTCGAGCATTGTCCGGTCATTATAACCTTCGACAAACGCCGAGCCGCCACCCCGGGCTATTTCTCTGACATAATCGCCAGTCACTAAAATAGATTTTACATTTGAGCTCAGCGGCAGAATCTTATCTTCATTTTTCAACAGGACGATTCCTTCCCGGGCTGTCTGCAGTGCGATTAACTCATGTTCGGGAAATTTAGCATAGTATTGAGGTGCTTTCTTGCGTTCATAAAGCCGCATCGCAAAGCAAGTCCGGAGTATACCTTTTGCCATCCGGTCAATATCGGCAATCCCGACTTTGCCCTCTTCAATCAGCCGCGGCAACTCACCCAGTGCCACCGCCGCCGGCATTTCCAGATTCTGACCCGATTTGACCACCTTTACGCCATCCCAGACTGAAGACCAGTCGGTCATTACCAGCCATTTAAATCCTAATTGATTCCGCAGGAGTTCATTGATTGCATACTCACTCTGTCCGCACCATTCGCCGTTCAGCAAATTATAGGAAGTCATAACCGCTTTAGCCCCAGCATCAATCCCTGCTTTAAAGGGTGGCAGATAGATTTCGTGCAAGGTACGTTCATCTATAATCGAGTTGCTTTTCCGCCGATAATAATCCGTATTGTTGGCAATAAAATGCTTCAATGTCGCCACTGTGCCGGTGCTCTGAACACCCTTGATATATTGTTCGATAATCCGCGAGCGCAGGTACGGATCTTCCCCGAAATATTCAAAATTTCGGCCGCATTGAGAATGCC
>CAZJIU010000021.1:2080-4732 GCA_964546145.1 uncultured bacterium | reverse complement strand
CGCAGGTACGGATCTTCCCCGAAATATTCAAAATTTCGGCCGCATTGAGAATGCCGGTACTGATTCAATCCGGGACCTAATAAAATTCCAATCCCACCGGCGCGGCACTCTTCGCCGACAGATTTCGCATATTGATAGGCAAGTTTAGGATTCCAGGTTGAAGCTAATGCAATCGGGCAGGGAAAAGCGGTTGACTTCTTCAGTTGATACTTGGACAAATCAATATCCCGGAATTGTTCCCGGATATGAACACCCTGCGTGGCATCTGTCATATACAGCTCGGTCAGATTCAGTCGCGGCAGAGCACGAATAAAAAAGGATTTATCGCCTCCCAGAAGGGCGATCTTTTCTGCGAGAGTCATCAAAGCCAGCACCGAGTCGGCTTTTTGTTCGGCCTGCTCAAAAGATAATGGCTGGAATTCCTCCTCGCTAAGCGCGACATTCTGATTTTTTACCCGATTGCACATCATCCAAATCAATAGGCAGAAAATTATAAAAATCCCCAGGATTAATACTTCTTTGCGCATAAATACCCCACCATCTAAATTAAAAAATTCAATAATTGTCAATTGAAGTAGTTTTATTTCAGCAAAACCATCTTTTTCGAATCATTCACAAATCTGCCGTCGGACAATGCCTCCAGCCGGATCAGGTATACGCCACAACTTACTTTAGTTCCAGCGTCTGTATCAGCATTCCAAATATAGGAATAATGACCAGCCGGTAAATAATTATACTGCAGCGTGCGCACTAACTGACCACTCAGATCATATATTTGCAGAAGCACCTCCGAATCCTCAGGCAAAACAAAACCAAGCTGCGTTGACATATTGAACGGATTGGGATAGTTCTGATCTAACCTGAACTCCTCAGGCATTCTCCGGTTGATAGCAACGTTATTGATCTGTCCGGTATTGCCATTGATAATATAATTGCGGATCAGCAAACCGGATTCTGAAATTTGATCCTCTGACCAACCACCGGTTTCGCTGGTACCCGGCTTCAAGGCAGCCGAGGTCTCGTCCTTATCGGCGATTGACCAGTTGCACCAGCTGATCTGGTGGTATTCCATGAAATTCATCCATGTCTCGACTTCAACCACGTCCAATACTCCGCCACCGCTGGATTCACAGGTACCAAATTCACTTACAAAAAGCGCATATCCCCGATTTAAAGCAGTCTTTGCTTTATTCCGTAAAAACAATTTATGGGTTGCCGCGTAAAAATGCAGAGCATAAGCGATATTAGTTTGTATCAGTGGACTGGCTGTCGCAACGTCCACATCCTGTGACCAGGTCGGTGTTCCAACGACAATTAGATTGTCCTCATCGATCGCGCGAATTGCATCAACTACAGCATTTGAATAGGGTTTAACCACATTCGCCCAGGAAACCTGCATTGGTTCATTAAAAATTTCATAAATCAGGTTGGGATATTCGCCATATTCGTCGGCAATTTCTTCAAAAAATTCAACTGCCTGATCTTGATGATCCTGAGCATTGTGATCGTGCCAATCTACAATAACATAAATCCCCTGAGCGATGCAGGCGTCGATAACCGTTTTAATTTTGGCTTTTTCAACCTCGGGATTCGACAGGTAACCACCACTTTCAACTGCCATAGCAGCTCGAATTACATTACAGTGCCAGTCATCTCTTAGCCATTTGACACAATCGTAATTATAGTATTTTCCGATCCACTGACTCCAGAAAAGACTCATTCCGCGCAAGACCACCGGGTTACCGTGCTGATCAAGAATTCGGTTACCGCTTACGGTAAGCAGACCATGCTTTTCAACGGCGGTGGAATCATCTGCCCAAACTGTTGAATTCGACAAAAAAAATAATGCCACAAAAGTAGCAAAAATCAAGTGTGGACTTCTACAGTGTTTTTGTGATTGCATAAATACCCTAATATTTTAGTTAATTACCACCGAATTAATTCATCATTCCCAGATTAATGCATTTCAAAATCTCTGATTATTTTATCAATTATATTATTCAAGGCGACATTAATGATTTGTTGATCAGGATTGGCATTGTACCAGTTGATAATTTCTTCAGCACCCCAGGCAAACGGAATTGTAGCAGCAAAGTTGGGAACAATGCGTTTTATCTTGGAATTGTCAAAGATCATGCTGTGAGTTTTATCGCCCAATAAGCTGTCACCCCATTCGGTATCGTAGCGGGCAATAATTTCCGAGGGAATATGGATAACGTTGGCTTTTACTCCAGCAACCTGGGCCACGATTTCAAAAATCTGATTCCAGGTCAATACTTCATCCGACGTAATATGAAAAGCCTCACCAACAGCGTGGCTATTGCCTAATAGCCCTACGAAACCCTTGGCGAAGTCGCGGTGATGGGTTAACACCCAGAGTGAACTCCCATCGCCGTGGACGATGACTTTTTGACCTTTGCGCATACGATCCACAATTGTGAAACCGCCGTGCATTGGCAGCGAAGTACGGTCATAAGTATGCGAGGGTCGCACGATTGTGATTGGAAATCCCTCATCGCGATAAGCCCGAATTAAACGCTCCTCGCAGGCAATCTTGTTGCGTGAATACTCCCAGAATGGATTAGATAGTGGCGTCGATTCGGTCACCGGCAAACTTACCGGCGGGGTCTGATAGGCTGACGCCGAACTGAT
>CAZJIU010000021.1:0-1980 GCA_964546145.1 uncultured bacterium | reverse complement strand
CCAAAAATAATGCGACCGAAGATTCCACCGGTCTTGCTGGATTGCTCAAATACAAGTTTTTCTCATAGGGCATTTATTCAGACAGTAAAGCCGGGCGTAAATTTGCCGGTTCAGCAATGATTTTAATGGTTGCTGATTTCAATCCTGGTGATTTTGCCGTTAGGGAAATTTCTCCGGATTTACGAGCTGCCTGCACAATGATTTGCACCAGACCGTCGAATACTTTCCGTTTCCAGGTTTCCGCGGGGATTTTAACCTGAACTACTCCCGGGTCCACATTCAGTTCCTCCCAGCGTTGCGTTTTCACGAAAGGTTTCCCGACAACAGCGTAAGTGTTTTTACCTGACTCGAGAATCCGGTGATCCAGCACAAATTCCTGATTCGGGGCATTACGTTGGATGTCTATTGCGATTAATTCACCATTGACATAGATAGATTGATTCTCACAGATGCTTTTGGTGAACAAGGTTACTTTTATATCATCTCTGAGAGTGGGCAATTGGAGCGAGCCGCGCACAATAATCAAGGTGTCTTTTTTGGGTTTATTGACCTCATCCGTTTGACGAAATTTATCCCATCGGGAGTCATCAAATTTGAAAGCAACTTCAGGGAAAGTATTTTTATCGCGGGAGAAAGTCATTTTCAAATCGGTAATTTTCTCGATTTCGACTGTTTCCAGAAATTGATCCGGCTCGTGGCTGGCAGGATCACCATTATCGGCTCCCAAAATCCTTCCTGCTCCCTTAAGCAAAAAAGATACTTCATTATCAGCAGTCGGAACCAGTCGGGCTTGATCATCCAGCACCTGAACCGTGATGATCGCCAGATCCTCACCATCTGCCCGGATAGTGTTCCGCTCAGGAATCAAGTGAATGATCGCTGGTTTTCCGGTAGTCTCGACCTTTTGGCTAATGACCTCCTGGTCCCTTTGATATCCTCGCGCCAGGAGATAGCCCGGTTCGTAAGGCACAATCCATTCCAGATGAGCGAGTCTCGGCATCGGCTTACGACCGAGACTCTTGCCATTCAGGAAAAGTTCCACTTCCCCACAATTGCTATAAGTCCAGACACTGATTGGCTGTTTTTCTTTACCTTCCCAGTTCCAATGCGGAAAAATATGCAGCACCGGTTCATTAGTCCACCAGGATTTCAAGTAATAATAGCAATCCTTGGGAAAGCCACATGCATCCAGAATCCCATACTGCGTGCTGACCTGCGGCCAGCCAATCGGATTTGGCTCACCGCGATAGTCAAAACCAGTCCAGTAAAACAATCCAGCCAGAAGAGGTCGGGCAGCATAATATTTCAAACCGGTTTCGATGCTGGCTCCACCCGGTCGGCGATCCATAGCCATTGTGTGACCATTGGCAAAATCGTCTTCATAAACACCACGTGTCCCTGCGCCGGTTGTCTCTTCGGTTCCAATCCCCGGTTGACCAGGATATTTTGCATGCTGTTCATCAATATCGCCATGTACGATATAATTAAATCCCATCATATCAATAACGGTCGAGATTCCCGACCCCCAGCCTCCACTACTGGCAGCAGTTATTCGGCGAGTCGGATCGAGTCGCTGAGCAACGGTTTGCATCGTCGCTGCAATCCGGGCACCTTTGATATTGCCCTCAATCGCCCATTCTTCATTGCCCAGTGACCAGGCTATGACACAGGGATGATTCCGGTCGCGCAGAATCATTCTTTCCAATTGCTGAATATGTTCCGGTGAGCTGCCCATCAGGCGATTCTCATCCAGGACAAGCATTCCCATCCGGTCGCAGGCATCCAGCAATTCGGGTGTAGGTGGATTATGAGAACAGCGATAGGCATTACAGCCCATAGACTTCAAGCGCGCAATTCGAAATTCCTGAAGCGCATCGGGAAGAGCCGTCCCGACTCCAGCATGATCCTGGTGATTATTGGTCCCTTTTAACTTTATATTTTGATCATTCAGAAAAAAGCCCTCATTCGGATCAAAACGGA
>CAZJIU010000020.1:0-30564 GCA_964546145.1 uncultured bacterium | reverse complement strand
CCGCGCTGCATCGCCGCGACATTCAGGTTAGCCAACCGTCCATAATTCGGGAACTCTGACACTTTGAAATAAACCGAGCCATCTTCAGTCTGATAAGCAATTCCCTTATCGAGTAAAATCTGAATCAGTTTGACCATTTCCGGGATATGCTGAGTCGCTTCAGGATAATACTCGGCGCGCTCGATCCCGAGAGCGTCTAGGTCTTCGAAAAACGCCTGCCGGTAAGGCGCGGTAAATTCCTGAATTGATTTGCCGAGCTCATTTGCCGCCCGAATAATCTTATCATCCACGTCGGTGATGTTCATTACCTGAATGACCCGATAGCTTTTAAATTTCAAATAACGTCGCAGCAGGTCTTCGAAAATATACGCCCGAAAATTGCCGATATGGGCAAAATTATACACCGTCGGTCCACAGGTGTACAGCTTCACCACTCCCTCTTCCAGCGGTCTGAACGCCTCTTTCCTGCGGGTTAGAGTATTATAAAAAAGAGTCGCCATAATCAGAATCCCAGGGGCAAGGATATGTGCACTTTCTTTTTATCCTCGGTAATGGGTTTGAGATGCTGCGGATCAATCTGAATTTCGTAAGCAACCTGCACCGCATCCAGTGAAATCACAAACTTGGATTCATTTTCAATCCGCTGAATGTGGCCAATTATCCCTTGCAGCGGTCCATCAATTACCTCAACCATCTGACCGGTTTTCAAATAAGTTTGAGATTGGAGTTTCATGCCGCTTTCGATGGTTCGTTTGAGAGCTTCAATCTGGAAATCCGGGATCGCCGCCAGTTCTTTGTGAAAAGTTACGAAATGCACGATGCCCTCGGTTTCCACCACATAGAGTTGATGCTTTGGTGGGATGTGCACAAAGACATAGCTGCGGATCAGCGGTTCTTCAATCAATTTTTTACGATCACTCCACTGATGAACCTCTTTGACCAGCGGCACATAAGCTTCGATCTCTCTATTTTTCAATAATTCCAAAACTTTTTTTTCATGCCGCGGTCTGGTATAGGCGGCAAACCATCTGACAACGTTCGGATCAAGTACAAAATCTGTTTTTGTCTGCAAGATCATCCTCACCTTGAATTAAGTAGCAAAATCTTTCAATCCCAATCGAATAATCTCATTCAATAACTCAGGAAAAGACAGACCGGCAGCCTTGGCGGCTTTGGGTACCAGGCTGGTGGCAGTCATGCCGGGCATAGTGTTCATTTCCAGATAATAGGGTTGATTGCCGGGATTCAAGCGCAAGTCCATTCGTCCGTAGCCGGCACACCGCAGCAGACGGAATGCCGTGACCGTCGTCTCCTGTAGAGTTTTTGTCAGCGAAGGATCCAGTCTGGCTGGCACTTCGTATTCGCTCATCCCTTTGGTATACTTGCACTCATAATCATAAATCCCATGTTGGGGTAAAATTTCAACCAGCGGCAGGGCTCGATCTCCCAGAACCGAGACCGTCAGCTCCCGCCCGGGAATATATTCTTCGACCAGAAAAGTACGATCATAGCGAAGCGCTTCATCAATAGCCGGATGAATCTGATCAGCTTGCCGAACTACCGTCAAGCCAATCGTGGAGCCCTCATGACCGGGCTTGATAACCAGCGGCAAGGTAAATTGCTGCTGTACCTCGCTGACGACTTTATCATGGTCCAATCCGTTGCTGTTATCGTAATAAACCCAGCGGGGAGTTGGAATACTATTCTTCTCAAAAATCATTTTGGTTATAACTTTATCCATGGCAATCGCACAACCTTCCGCCCGCGAGCCATTAAAAGCATAGCCCATAGTTTGTAGAATCCCCTGAACAATCCCGTTCTCGCCGATGCCGCCATGCAGCGCATTAAACACAAAATCAGTCGAGCAGACTTCGGTACTGCTTAGCAAATCGAGCAGGTTCTGATCACCATGAGCAAGATGGTTAGAGCTGACCTCGATGGACTGATTGATTTGCGAAATTGGTAAAACCGTATCCAGCAGCAGTACCTCATGTCCATTTTCCCTTAAAGCAGCCGCGATATTCGTTCCACTGGAAATGGACACCTTACGTTCCGATGAGGTCCCACCCATGATAACCGCAATTTTCATACTTTTGGTTCTCTTTCTAAATCCTCAATTTTCCGGGCAGCTTGCAGAATATTTTCGGTAACCAGATCAGGCTTCCTGGTCCAGGATTGAATTGCCGCGGCCGACGGCGGCTCAATACCCGTCCTGACCAAAACCGTTTTGCACCCGGCTGTCACACCGGTTTGGACATCCTTCTCCGAATCACCGATGAAATAGGAAGCCGAAACATCAATGTTGAAATCGCTGACTGCCCGGCTGATATTGCCGGTTTTCGGCTTGCGGCAATCACAATTTTCCTCGGGTGTATGCGGACAATAGTAAAATCCGTCAATAGTCGCACCTAATTTCTTAAGCTGTTGTTGCAGCGCCTGATGAATTTCATCTATCGCTTCCCTGGTGGTCTTGCCCCGCCCAATTGCCGATTGATTAGTTATCAGGATAATTTTGAAACCGAGATTTTTGAAAATCTGCAGCGCCCGGGGAGTAAAATCGAATATTGCCAACTCCGCCTTACTTTTAATATAATCAACGCTGTCGGCATTCAGGGTACCATCCCGATCGAGGAAAATGGCTCTGGACTTATTCAACTTCATCTACTTATAACTAAAATGTTTCTCATCCGCGGGCGTAAATTACAATTCAAAAACGTAAAATAATAGTGCCTGGTTAGACGAAAAAGGATAAATTGTCAGGGCGATGAAAATTTCACTAATGAACAAAATACTTCACTTACTAAACGATAGCGTGAGCAAATGTTAATTAAAAGATCATCGGGTTGTTTGATTCTAGGCCTGGTTTTATCGGTGGAATTATCCTTTGCCGAAGAGCCGGATTCCAGCTGGATCGCTAATCGTATCAAACATTACCCGGTGCATTATTTTAATGGTCTGCGAACTTGCTGGGAATTTCCGTATCAAAAGAGAATCTATTTTGCCGGGGCGGTTATGATTCCAATCTCCTTTCTACTGGATCGGCAGCTGCAAAATTATATCAAGGCAAACAAAATCTATTCCGGGCAGGTTTCGCGGATTGGCAACCTCTACGGTCATCGCTGGGATTATTACGGCACCCTGATCGCGATCCTGCTAACCAACACCATTGCAAGCCAACCCTACTCGAAAACCATCGCGGACACAGAGCTCTTAGTTGAAACGGGATTGACTACGGCGATTTTTACTTCGGGATTAAAAATCCTCACTCACCGGCAGCGACCGAACCAGAAGGGCTACCGCTCTTTTCCCTCAGGGCACACTTCAGGGTCCTTTGCCCTGGCTGCCGTCATTAAATACCTTTACGGCAATTTGCCGGGCTATTTGGCTTATGGAATGGCGGCATTTGTCGGCTCGACGCGGATCCACGACAATAAACATTACCTATCCGATGTTGTCAGTGGAGCAATTTTGGGAATGTTAATTGGTCGCAGTTTTACTCATCAGCATCAACTGGAATGGTCTATGCGACCAAATTCCGAAACCCATTCGATCAATATTGGCCTTGAGGTTTCACTATGACATTCTCCGATTACCTGAAAACCCAGAAAGTACTAATTCTCGATGGTGCTATGGGCACGGAGCTGCAGCGCCGGGGAGTAGATATCACTCTTCCACTCTGGTCGGCTAAGGCACTTACTGATCATCCCGAAGTGATCCGCGAAATTCATTGCGACTATATTGCCGCTGGGGCTGATATTATTACGACCAATACCTTCCGCATCGATTCAAGAACATTTCAGAAAGCAGGCCTGACCCAGGAAAATGCCCGTCAAGCAACTATCAAAGCAGTTAATCTTGCCCGCGAAGCAGTCCGGATTACTGCCGCTAAACGCAAGATCTGGATCGCCGGCAGCATGGCACCGCTGGAAGATTGCTACCATCCCGAACTGACACCCGACTATCAAACGGCATTCGCCGAACATTCACTCAAGGCCGCCTGGCTGGCGCAAGCGAGTGTCGACTTCATCCTGATTGAAACAATGAACTCTCTGACCGAGGCTTTGGCAGCAACCCGGGCAGCTCTGGCAACCGGCTTGCCAGTCGCTACCAGCTTTATCCTGCGCGATAAAGACCATATTCTCAACGGTGAGGCTATCTTTCCCGCCTATCTCGCACTCAAAAAGGAAGGTATAACAATCTTTTCAATCAATTGTACTCATTACTCAATAATAACTTCCTTTCTTAACACCTATTCCAGGCGTATCCAGTTGCCGCTAATGGTTTATGTCAATGCCGGGATTTTCAACAGTCAGAAAGGTTGGGAGGAAGATCCTCAGTTCACGCCCTCATTTTATCAACAAATTGCAAGATCCTGGCTAAATCAGGGATTAAAAATCATTGGCGGCTGTTGCGGAACTAACCCGTCGTACATTCGCCTTCTCGCACAAACAAAAAGTCCAGTGTGAGGGGGATTCACGCTGGACTGGAGGGTAGTGAGGTTTTGGGGATATTGTTATTAAAAATCTGCCCCAATTTAAAAATTATAATATTCATAAAAATTGAGATAAATCACATTTTCTATTAGAGATATTGCATATTAATCTGATCCATAAACCCAAAAGATTGAGCTTGGATCGCCGCGAATATAAGCATGATTATTGTTTTTACTGGCATCCATAACGTAATCCGTCGTCTCTTCCTGAAACCGCCACAAACCTTCGAGGTTATCCAGACCGGTTGGTGAGTAGTGCTCGGTTAATTTATCAGGACGCCGATGATGAAAGGCAACTTCGGACGACTCAAGTTTCTTTGACCAGAATCGGATTTCGCGAACGGTCCCTTTCCAGTAATTAGTATTATCACTGCCAATCAGCATAGTGTTGTAAACATTCCCTTGATCACTCACCGTAATATATTCCTGCTTCAATAACTTTCCATCAAAGTAAAAAGAGAATCTCGTTTTAAAACGAGTGAGACAGAGATAATGGATCTCCGCCCTCCGCCAATCCAAGCCGCTGACACTAAATTGCCCTAATAACTGATCTCTAACATAAACCAAAACTAGGCTGGAATCACCGGCGCCCCGATACAAGGCAACCTCAGTCCCACCCGAATTATTGCCTAAAAATAACAGCGGAAGAGTAGTTTCAGCCCAACTTGAATCGCCGGCAGCCCAAATCTCAACCGACATATTCATCTGGCTTAGACCTCCCAGCGTATCCAAATTGGCAACCTCCAGATAATGCTTTCCTAAAAATCCCATGGCAACAACCACTTTGGTCTGATTTTCATCACAGGAAAGCAGACTAAATGCAACACCAAAAAGTAAACAAGATAGAATTATTGCAATGGATTTATTATTCATAAATCGCGGTAAATCCGGTTGATATGCAAGCCGTCCTTATCGTAATAATCCACAATACTTTTCAAATTATCATAATCAACTTGATACTGCATATACTCTAAAATTGAACCGTCCACGGAAATTATAATTTTCTTGACCAGCTCGTTTTGCTCGTCAAAATAGAGTTCATACCGACCAGCTAGATTGTCATCATTATTATAAATAAAAGCTTCGACAATTTGAGAATTGTCAACCTTCTCATAATGAAAATGATAACGGTAATAAATATTTCCCACATCCTCCATCACAATCAGATCAGAGAGAAGATTATTGGAATCAAAAAGACATTTTACCACCCAATCCGCCTGAACTTGCTCAAATTGATTATTAAAAAAATCAGGGTGTAAATCGGTCAATTTGCCACCATGGGGGAATTCGATCCGCTGTTCCAAAATAAGGTTCTTTATGCCGTAGGTAAATACTCCCCGGGCAATTACCTGTTTATCCTCATTGATATATTCAACCAGGTGGACGGTTTTCGCCGGATCGGTATAGACTTTGACATGGGGCGGTGGACGATTATCCTGATTGTCGATATAATTTAACCGCCGATTGAACAGGAGATCCCAGCGTGTGGCATATAAAAACGAAAGATTCTCCCTCACTGGCGCGGTACGCTCGCTCTCGCCAATGAATTCCAGCGAAAGGAGCTTGTTGTTGCCATCAAACACGCCCTTGAAATGGGGCTGCTTTTGAGCCTGATCGGGAGTAATTGGCTCGCCTAATAAATCACTAGCCTGAAATTTTGCCGCAAAATAGCGAACAATTCGGGATTGCGCCTCCTTCGAACTGATACCGGCCTTTTTTTCTTGTTCAGCAATCCAATATTCGTTGATTCTCGTCAAAGTCGCCTGGTCTATCTTGACTACCACATTCACTGAATCCAGTAAAATATAAGGACCACCCTGAGCTTGATAAGAGGGCAGAAAGTGCAAAGGCGATTTGAGTAATCCCGGATTGCCGCCGGGATTAACCGGAGCGATTTTTACTACCTCAGGTGCAGCTATGGCAGGTTTTTCAACTAGCTCCGCTTCCTCTTCCGGCTTAACCGATTTCCTGAAAATACCACAGCTTAGCAATCCGAGACATAGATAAAATACCAGAATCCGCTTCATAAATTCAATCCTAGACTCGTGACTTCTTTCATTGATTATAACTAACAAAATATTAGTCAATTATGCAAAGATTATAAACCAAATGTTAATTACAATTAAAAGTGATTATAAAGTTAGGTGAAAATTTCTCGGAGTGCGTCAACAATATTAACGTATTTCTAAAATAACAAAGCAAATGAAAATCTTCTTTATACTGCGCTCGCACGCCTCAGTATTATTAAAGCAGTTCTATCGAATCAAAAAGACTTTTTGCAGCGAGCGCTGATCATTGCAGTTGATTTCAATAAAATACATACCGACACTCAAATCGGGCGTAAAAACAAAATCGGTCCTCTGATTGTTACCGCCTGTTCCGGAAGTATGATAGACTTCCCGACCAAGCAGGTTATATAATTTGATATCGAACTGCCCAAAAATTCCATTGTCCAATTTAATCTGAAACGACTTTTTTGTCGGATTGGGAAACACTTTGAAATCTTGACTGCTGCGGGATGCTCTTCCGGATTTAATGGCACTTGGAGGAGAAATCAATTTCACCGTTCCAAAATCATCGGCGTTTATCCAGTGATTATTACTGTCCTGATGTGCTACTGCGACCGAACCGATCATATTGTCACGTACGGTCATTATGGGATTAACTTCCGGTTCATCGTCGTCGTTAGCCGCCAGTGTTAAGCCCATCTCCATACCGGTCGTCAACGTGACCCTGGCGCCCTCTTTATTTGTATCTGAATAGGTATCGTCGTATACGATTAGTGAAAATTCATAGGTTGACACATGATCAATCCTGCCCAATGCAAACTCAGGAAAGTGATCGGTATAGGAAACCTCCCCACCCATTCCGGCCATATCAGTTACCGAAAATTCGGTAGTTGTTCCTCCGGATTCGGGATGTTTTGCAAAAATGTGATAGGCAAAGGCATTCTCGGCATTGCTGTTGCCAATATCATAACGGTGTTCGCCACCGGATTTGTCCTGATCAATGAATACCTCAATCATATCGAAATTATAAACAGCGGCAGTTTGACCTTTGACAAAGGCATCCGAAATCACATCATCGGTAATTTCCACGGCAAAATACATCAGGTTTTGGGTCACCGACCAAACGGTTTTATATCGTCCAGTAAAATCATCAGGCTCAAGCGGCGCGTTCCACGGTATCCAGGTCTGATCAATCGGTTGCCATTTTGCCTCCTCCCAGCAGGCGTCATTGGCAATTCCGTCAATTACCGGTGGTGAAGAAACCTCTGGCGCCTCGACCGGATCATCCTGAGCTTGCATCCCGGAAGAACCTGCCCAGGCAATATTCCAGCAGAATAAAAAAAGCAGTAAACCCAATCCAAAACTAACCAAACCATTCAATTTCATGAAATACCTCTTCAATTTTGCCGAAAAGATAGAAATTTCTATCAATTCTACAAATAGATTTGTCATCTCTGTATTTAATCTAAAATATGATTCTACGAATAAATTTTTTGGTTACGAACTATCGCCGCTGCAGCTGGGATTTGATCTCATACCATCTTTTTTGTAATTTGGAGTGTTCCTCAACCATTGAGGAGGTATTTTGCTTCAGTTTCTCTGCTTCTCTGATCTTTATCCGCAATTCTCTGATAGATTTTCCCAGATTTTCGTTCAGCATGACGGTTATGTAATCCATAACTAATCGGATTTTTTCTTCATCATTCAGGCTTTCCACATTGGATTCGGATTCGATAATGATTTTGGAAAGATAGAATCGTTCCTCGTCGGTCCATCCATGATCGTATAATCCGGCAGGCGACAAATCTTCCTGATTCTGAATCCTTCGGTAAATTTCTTCGGCGATATTCTTAAGTACTACATGCTGGAAATTTGGCACTGTAATTTTTTCAGTGATAAAATGAAGCAGCTCATCTTCGCCGATGAGCATGAGTTTTAGGAGTTCGAATTCGGCTCGATCAATACCGGTAACAATTCGTAATTCTGGGGCAGTGCTAAAATCCGATTTGACTGCACTAATTGATCCCACCTTTCGTTGGCGTAAGACTCTCCTCACCTGAGCAATGATCCGCTCTTCCCGAAGATTCAGCTTTTCGGCAATTTCCTTTATAATAAAATCCCGGGTTACCGGATTCTGCACTTCGGTAATTTCGGTCACCAGCTGTTCAACAAACTGACTCTTTGCGGTCGGCGTTTGCCGGGCTTCTGCGTACTTGCGAATAAACCAGTCAATAAACTCTGGTGAGCTTTGCTGCAGTTTCCGGAATTCATCCGGAGCATATTTACTCAGGTAAGAATCCGGATCATCTTCCAGTGGCAGCTGCATAATCCGGACATCCAAACCCTCTTTGAGCAACACGAATCCCGCTCGTTCGGTAGCTTTTTGCCCGGCATCATCGCCGTCGTAACACAAAATTATCTTAACTGCAAATCGCTTCAATACCCTTGCATGATGGAAATTCAAGGCAGTCCCGGAGCTGGCGACGACATTCTCGATTCCGCTGGAATAGACTCGCAAGAAATCAGTATAACCTTCGACTAAGATTGCCTCTTTCCCCTGCTGAATCACATTTTTCGAGTGTTCCAGACCGTAGAGTGTCCCGCTTTTAAAGTAGATCGGTGTCTCCGGCGAATTCAGGTATTTGGCCTCTTCCTGAGGATCCAGCGTCCGCCCACCGAAAGCCACTACCCGTCCCGCCAGATTAAAAATCGGAAACATAATCCGATTGCGGAAACGATCCAGCAACCGATTCCGCTCCTTGGCACTGACAAATAGACCGGACTGTTCAAGCACTTTGGATGAAAATCGCTTGGGATCTATCTGACGAATCAAGCTGTCCCATTCGTCCGTTGCATAACCAATTGAGAACTGATTCAGCAGCGCCTTGGTAAAACCGCGATTCTCGAGATATTCGAGGGCTGGCCGACCCTTGTCGCTGAAAAGCTGCTTCTGGTAAATCCCCATAGCAACATCATGCAGTTCGTATAACAGCGCCGTTTCGCCTTTTTGCAGATCGTCAGTGCCCTTTTCATACTCGAGCTGAATCCCGTAGCGCTCAGCCAGTCGCTTTAAAGCTTCGACATATTCGATTTTTTCATATTCCATCACAAAGGTAATTGCATTGCCGCCTTTGCCACAGCCGAAGCAGTGAAAGATTCCCAGCGCCGGATTGACACTGAACGAGGGCGTTTTTTCCTCGTGGAAGGGACATAAACCGAAGTAATTGCGCCCACGCTGTTTCAACTGCACAACTTCCGCAACGACGTCGAGAACGTCTGCCCGGGCTTTGATCTGCTGGATGGAATTATTGGAAATCTTCGGCATAACAGTACTAATTTAAGCAATCCGGTTCATTTGGCAAGATAGCAAACCGCTAATGAACGCTAATAAACGCAAATTTTATCTTAAAATTGATCCCTAATTTGGATTGCTTCAACAGTGTTGAAGCATGCGAACGCAGTTCGCAGAAAATCTGATATTTTTCAATAATTAAAAATGCGCCAATGCTTTTGGCGCACTCCAGATTTTTTTGCTACACCGAGTATTACTAAATCTGCAAAAAATCTCACTAAAAATTAATTAATAAAATATACTCCGTGTAACGAATTCAATCCTCAGAGTTCGACGACCGTCACACCAGTGCCGCCGCTGTCGAAATCCTCAAAACGGAAGCTGCGAATGCCCGGTGTGCTTCTCAATACCTCATGGGTCATTCTCTGGAGGGCACCAGTTCCTTTACCATGGATAATTTCAATTTGATTCAAACCGGACAGCAGCGCCCGATCAAGAAATTTTTCCAGCATTGCCCGGGCTTCGTCAAGTCGAATCCCCCTTAAATCCAAACGATACGACGGGATACTTTCCACTTGAATCTGTGTTCCCGCAGTTGCTGATGTCGGAATTTCATCATGCTCAACAACCTTAAGCACATCTACCGATACCCATAATAATTTGCCATCAATATTGACCGCTGCTTTCTGGCGGTTTGCCGGCAGCTCGACAATCTGTCCCACACCCGGAACTCCCTCGACTTTCACCCAACTACTGACCCGAATATTTTCGGGCTCGGGTTGTTGCAGCGGCTTTTTCTGTGGTACTCGTTGGCGAATTTTTTCCTGAATAGCTTCCAGGGTCTTCTTAGCTTCGATGATCGTTTCCCGGGATGCCTCTTTTTCCCTGATATCCTTTACGGCATGCTCGATCCGTGAGCGGGATTCATTTACAATATTTTGCAGCTCCTCAGCAATTTTATGATCTATAGCTTTATGTTTTTCCCGAATGGCAGCCACTCGATCTTCGTATTCCTGGATCAATTTGTCCAAGGTCTTTTTATTCCGCTCGACTGACCGACTCTCCTCGGAGATTTTCACTCTAAGAACTTCCACCTCGCGCAGGAGGTTCTCGAGCTTCACCTTGTCGCTGCCCATCAGCTCTTTAGCCCGTTGGATCACCACTCTTTTCAATTCCAATCGCTGCGCAATTTCCAGCGCATAACTGCTGCCCGGCAAACCCAACTGCAGGCGATAGGTCGGTTTGAGCTCCTCAGTATCAAATTCCATGGCGGCATTGATCACCCCCTCCTGCTTATCGGCGAAGGCTTTCAAGCCGCTGTGGTGAGTCGTTACAACCGTCAAGGTCTTTTTTCTCAATAACTCTTCCAGCACCGCCTGGCCTAAAGCCACGCCCTCCAGCGGATCGGTTGCAGTACCCAATTCATCAATCATTACCAAAGATTTATCAGTCGCCAAATCAATGAACTGCTTGAGGTTGGTGACATGGGAAGTAAAAGTTGAGAGGTCATTTTCCAGCGATTGCTGATCGCCGATATCAATTAAAAATTGATCGAAAAAGGGCAAGCAGCTGTCCTCATCTGCCGGAATAGGTAATCCTGCCATTGCCATTTGACCAATCAAACCAATAGTTTTCAGCGCTACGGTTTTGCCACCGGCATTAGGACCGGAAATGATCAAGCACCTGAAATTTTGATCGAGTTCAAGATCGAGAGGCACCACCTCCTTTACCAGCGACAGCAGCGGATGGCGGGCATTTTTTAACTTTAGACGACGATCCTCAAGCTCAAGCTGCGGAACATTGCAGCGGAAACGCTGGGCAAACCTGGCACAGGCTCGCAGAAAGTCCAATTCAATCAAGATATTCAAATCGGTTTCGAGGCGATCAAAATCGGGGCGCAGCTCATCGGTAAGGACCCGTAAAATCAGCTCGATTTCCGCCTGCTCTTGCATTTCCAGGTCTTTAATCGTATTATTAATTTCGACGATACTCAGGGGTTCCACATAGACTGTTGCCCCGGTTGCCGATTGACCATGAATAATACCCTTGATTTTGCGCTTACTCTCGCTACGTAGCGGCAGGACAAAACGACCATCCCTAATTGTGGCCTGCTCTTCATGCAGCCATTTCTCCCGCCGAGCTTGCTGCATAACGTGCTCAATTTCCTGCTGAAGCCGCGCAAGTGTCCGGCTAATTTGCTGGCGAATCCGGGCTAATGCCGGGCTGGCATTATCTTTGACCAACTCTTTTAAATCAGCTGCCTCCGGTTTGCCCGGCTGATCCTCTTTAATGACCCTTCGAATCAGACGCTGCGCTGGTTCCAGTGGATCAAGTTGCTCAATCAATTCAGCAGGCGGTGCTAAAACCTGGCGGTTCTGTTGCCAGAAATGACGCAATCTCACACACTGTTTTAAAATATTATTAATTTCAATCAGAGATGCTATACTCAAAAAACTGCCGCTAATCCGACAGCGTTTTAACTCCGGTCGAATATCCCCAAATTGTTCCAGGGGCAAATGGTTATTCTGCTCGAACAATTTCTGTAAAGTCGCAACTTTTCCCATCCGGACAATTATTTCATGGTAATCATTCAGCGGCGACAAATTGAGCGTTCGGATTTTGCCTGCTTTAGACAGAGTTTCGGCAGCTATCAGGTTAGCCAACCGATCAAATCCCAGCTTTTCACGGGCATCGGTCACCATGACTACTCCTTATTATCCAGCGTATTTGGCTCGATCATTTTCACTTTATTAATCAGCGAGTCCGGAACAGAGGGCAAAGGTAGTGGGGCTTGACGCGGGGTTTTTAAGAGTTCCTGGACAGCTCCCTGAAGGGAATCGGATTGTTCTTCAATCTGTAAAGCCTGAATTAAAAACCGCTCCCAGCGGTTGAGATAAATAAACGCTGGCGAAGAAGTGGCCAACTTCTGCACCGGACGACTTGTAGCAAAAATGTTGATACACCAGACGACAATAGCCATAATCAGCAATGCTTTGAGAGCCCCAAAGCAGAAACCAGCCAGACGATCCAACCAGACCAAGCTCAATGCTTTGACAAGTCGTTTCAGGATCATTGCCAATATTTTCACCGCAAAATAAACTATCAAAAACACAATCAAAAAACCGACTACAGTCTGGACACCTTCGGCTACGGAAAAAATATCCTTAATAAGCCATATCCCAAGCGAATAATAACGTATAGCTAAGTAAGAACCCAGGACCAGACCAATCAGTTTAAAAGCTTCCTCAATCAAGCCCCGGCGCAAACCGGCAAATCCCAGAAAACCAACGACAATCAGGACAATTAAATCAAAGAGAGTATACATTGATAACTCAGCTTAATTTTTCCAAAAATACGGTTCCTTCACTTTCCTGGTATCAACCATTCTTCCCAGAACTCATCAAGAAGGAGGAAGAAATCAGGTTAACTTTGAGCGTACCATTGCCTGAACTGCGGTTCCGTCCGCGCGACCTTTGACTTGCGGCATTATTTTCGCCATAACCTTGCCCAGATCTTTGATAGATGTCGCACCGGTTTCGGCAATGGTATCCTGGACAATTTTTTCCAATTCCTGAGACGAAAGGGCTTGAGGCAGATAGGACTCGATTATGGCCAACTCGGCTTGCTCCTGGGCTACCAGATCGGCTCGACCGCCATCAGTATAGGCTTTGATGGATTCGCGTCGCTGTTTGACCGCACTGGCTAGTACCCCAATAATATTGTCATCGCCAAATTCTTTTCGCTGATCAATTTCTTGCTTGCGAATCATCCCGCGCAATAACCGAATAACGCCGGTCTTGAGTTCGTTGCGGGATTTAGTAGACTCGATTAAATCTTGTTGTAAACGTTCTTTTAGACCCATGGATTACCTCTAATTTTTAGAACTTATTCTATTTCCGGAGGTAGACCGCGGCCATCATCCGGCCGGTTTGACCGCTATCCCGCCGATGACTGAAAAACAGGTCGGCGCGACAACTGGTACAAAGATTACTGTCATCAAGATGATTTTCTGTAATTCCCAGCCTGAGCAGTTTTTGTCGAATTGCCAGCGGAAGATCAAGAAAGCAATTTTCACCACGCCGGACAATGACATCTTCAGGAAATATTTTCCAGACATCTTCCTGTACCTCATAACAACAGCTATGAATAGCCGGACCTACTGCACATAGAATATTGGCTGGTCGAGAATTGAATTGGTCAGCCAGCAGCCGAATCACTTTTTCCAGGATTCCATTAACAACGCTGCGCCAGCCAGCATGCACAGCAGCAATCACTTTTTGCTGTGGATCAATCAGAAGAACTGTCGGACAATCAGCGGTTTTGATTAGCAGGGCGAGCTCCTTTCGAATTGTAACAAATCCATCAGTTCCTGAATAAATACCAGGTTCTTTTACAATTCGAATCCGGGTTCCATGAATCTGGACTCCCTGCACAGTCTGTTCTGCAGTGACCTGGATCGAATTATAAAACCGCCACCGATTCGCGATTACCTTCTGGCGGCTATCCCCTTTTATTAATCCAAGATTGAGGGAGTGAAAAAAACCGCTGCTGACACCCCCGATCCGGGTACTGAAACCGTGATTAATCTCTTCACGGGAATGCAAAAGCGAGGACCGGAACAGGATCAAATCATTTATTCTAATGGGCTCGAACATGCCTAATAATGCGGAGTATACGGCACCAGATCACCATTTTCGATCGCCGCTATTGGTACTGTATGACCATCTTCAAATTTCATAATAAAGGCGCAGGAATTAACTCGCGGACGATTCCCCCGAAAGGAGATATTCCGGCAAATGCCGCTGTATTTTGGCATTTGGGATAATTGTTTACGAATGGTTTCCCGGGAACAATCACTGTCATTGAATACTGAGAGTAAAGCCCGCATGGTATCATAACCATAAAGGTCGAAACGACTCGGCTTGGCACCCAATAAGCGGGAATAAATACGCTCAAAGTTCTGGTAAAACCGGGAGTCTTGATCAATATAATAATCGGAGATAAAAATCAGGTTTTGCGAAATTTTAGGGTGATCTTTTAACAGGGTCAGATCATTCCAGTTGGCGCTGCCGAAAATTTTCGCACTCAGATTATAGTATTCCAGCTGCGGAATCAAGAGTGTCAAATCGGAAGCATAAGCCGGAACTAATAGTCCGTCAATAGATGTAATTCGATATTCAAGGGAATCCATTTTGGGAACCAGAAACTCAGTCGAATCCATCAGACCGGTCAGAATCAGTGCCCGATGCTGATCTACCAAATAGACATTGTCCTCTTTAAAAATGCGGTATTTATCACCATACATATCAACATATATTCGGGCTGCCCGTTGGAGACTATCAGAATTAACGTATCGGTGTAGTTGCACTAGACTCTTCTCGATTTTTTGATTAACCAAATTTCGGCTAATTTCCAGTCCCGCCTGGCGAATCATCGAAATTTGATATTTCAATTCGACTGGTGAGCCATGATACCACTGCTGGGAGACGATCTGACCTCCGGCATTATCAACCGCAATGCAGAAAGCATCCGTCATCTCTTTCCCAAACTCATCGGCTGGAGAGAGGGTGGCAACAGTTTTAAAATTGAAGACTTTGGCACCATAATTCCCGATAAATTGCCCGAGATTTTCATAGTCCACATTGGCCTGAAAGACATATGGTCCTAAGGAGCTAATCTCACTGCTGGTAGCTGTGGGTGCAATAAGGGGAACATTATGCTGGTTGGCCACTGCCGCCGCAGCGATTGTATTATCACTGGAGACCGGTCCAAATATTGCTTTTACTTTCGGATTATTGCAGAGATATTCAACCTTCCTGATGCTTTCGACGACTTCACCGCGGTTATTCACAACAATGGCGGCGATATCCTTGTCAGAATTTGCCCGAAATTGATGCAAGGCATAACGCACACCATTTAAAATACTCTCTCCCACATCAGCCATTGGTCCGGAAAGGGGTAAGACTACTCCGATATAAATCTTTTCCCGGGCGCGATTCCGCAGCTGCTCCATCGTAGCATTATATTCCTCCATAAAATCGGAACCTTTAATCAGACTCCGCAAAGATCGCATTTCACTTTCAGCTTTTTTAGAATCGCCGTCCGAATGGTATTTTTCAGCCAGCTTCAACGATAAAAAAATTCGTTGAAAATCATTATCACATTTATCCCGAAGCTCAGCCAGATTCTCGGTACTGATAAAAAGATCAATCAGCATCTCAATCGTCTGCTTGCTTAGATCATAAAGTTGCTGTTGATCGGTTATTTGCATCACATTCAAATAATGCAAAATGGCTTGCTCGTACGAGCCGTAAACGAGGTAGGCTTCACCGAGAGCATACTCGGCATCGTCGAGATATTTAGAGGTTTTGTAAAGCCGAACATAGTCGAGCCCGGACTGAATAGCATGATCTAGTTCACCTAACCTGAAATAGGTCTTGATGAGCATCAGACCGGAGGCACTCAATAACCGGTTTTCGGTTTTGGTAATACTGCTCAATTGCTCGAAAATGTTTAGTGCATCCCAGTACCGTTCTTCGTTATAGTAACGTACACCTTGCTGAAATAAAACTTGTAAAGTATCCAGAGTTTCACCATTGGTGTCATTGGGATTTTCAGATTTCGCCACTAAAAAGCAGCTGCAAATCATCAAAATTACCGCAATCCAAATCCCTGTCCGCATAAATTTTACCAATGATACTCTATTCTCTTGAATTATTCCCACTCTATCGTCCCCGGTGGCTTGGAGGTCATATCGTAGACCACCCGATTAATACCCCGGACTTCGTTGACAATCCGGTTTGCCACCCGACTCAATACAGGATAGGATAGCGGCGACCAATCGGCTGTCATACCATCACTACTATTGACGGAACGCAGCGCAATTACATTTTCATAAGTTCGCTGATCACCCATTACCCCGACAGTCTTAACCGGTAGAAGCACCGTAAAAGCCTGCCAGACCCGTTCGTAATCGCCCGAAGCGCGGATTTCGCTAATGAATATGCTATCGGCTTTTCTTAAAAGATTCAACCGATGGGGAGTAATTTCGCCAATAATCCGCACGCCTAATCCTGGCCCCGGAAAAGGGTGCCGGTTGAGGATATTCACCGGAACTTCGAGCTCAGCGCCAATTCTGCGCACTTCATCTTTAAACAGACTCCTAAACGGTTCGATCAATTCCAGTTTCATTCTTTTGGGCAGACCACCGACATTATGGTGACTTTTAATCACCTGGGAGGGACCCTTAACCGACCGACTTTCAATGACATCCGGGTATAATGTACCCTGAGCAAGATATTTCAGATTAGTATATTTACTTGCAATATCTTCAAAGGCATTGATAAATTCACGACCGATGATTTTACGTTTCTGCTCGGGATTAGTAACTCCTTTCAACGCTTTCAGAAAAGAATACGAATAGTTATACTTGCGAACCGGCAAACCCATATCCTCTTTTAAGATCCGCACAACTTCAAACTGCTCATCCTGACGTAAAAGACCATGATCAATAAAAACCGGGACACATTGGTCACCAATCGCCCGATAAAGCAAAACTCCCATAACGGAAGAATCTACCCCGCCGCTCAATGCTACGAGTACTTTACCACCGTTTGTTAGTTGCCGGACCTGGGCGATTGATTGCTCGATAAACCGGTCGGGAGTCCAGTCTCCTTTTAAACCGGCGATTTCGAATAAAAAATTCCGGAGAATTTTTGTCCCGTCAACCGTATGAATTACTTCCGGATGAAACTGCAAACCAATCAGGGCTTTCTGACGATGTACCAGTGTCGCTGGTGCCAGATTTTCAGAAACGGCCACAATCTCGAATCCGGTTGGCAGAGTATCCACATGATCACCATGACTCATCCAGACAGTGGTTCGGTCAGGTACCCCCTTAAAGAGTGGCGATTTTTGTAGCAGGGTAATGTTACTCCGACCATATTCTCTTCTATTTTCCGAATGAACCCGGGCGCCAAAATGACGCGACATTAACTGAAAACCATAGCAAATCCCCAAAATTGGTAATCCCATCTCAAAGATTGCCGGATCCAGGTCTGGCGCTTCCTTATCATAGACGCTGGCAGGACCACCTGAAAGAATTAGTGCCGCGACCCGATTATCGTGAATTTCGGCAGGTTTTACATGGGGCAGGACAATCTCTGAAAAAACAGATAATTCGCGCACCCGGCGCGCAATCAACTGGGTATACTGGGAGCCAAAGTCGATAATCCAGACTTTATCGTTCGCCATCTCTTTTTTCAATTTCCGGTAACCACTGATTCAGTTGATGGATGAAATCATAGTTCGTCAGGTCATATTTTAACGGCGTAATGGATATCATTCCCCGCTTGATGGCTTCGTCATCCACATCTTCATCCGCCACAATCTCCTTTTTCTGACCATCCATCCAGTAGTAAATCCGATTGCGCGGGTCTGTGCGTTTATCGAATGTCTCGGCAAAATTCGCCATGCCCTGACGGGTTATTCTTACCCCTTTAATTTCGGCTTCAGGCAGATTCGGGACATTGATATTCAGCAGAGTACGTTCAGGCAATCCTCGGGAAAGCACAATCCGCACCATCTGCGCTGCAAACCGTGCCGCCGGTTCGAAGATCGGATCCATGTAGGTCGTAAGAGAAATTGCAATGGAGGGAATACTTAGGATCGTGCCTTCAGTAGCCGCCGAGACTGTCCCGGAATAGATTACATTAATACCGGCATTAGAGCCAAGATTTATACCACTGACGACCATATCCGGGCGGCGGTCCAACAACGCGCCAACGGCGATTTTAACACAATCCGCCGGCGTTCCCGAAACGGCATAACCGCTCCAGTATCGGCCTTTATTAAAACAGGTTACCCGGATAGGATCGGACAGGGTAATCGCATGCCCAACGGCACTCTTTTCATTTTCCGGAGCCACTATCACAACCTCGGTAATCTTTTTTAATTCCTGCACCAGAGCATGAATTCCGGGAGCGGCAATCCCATCGTCATTGGTAATTAAAAGATACGGTTTAGTTTTTTTCATTGAAGAAATTCAAAATTTTAATTAGTAATTGCTTCATCCCGGAACGCTCGCAAATTATATCAATAAATCCTTTCTCCAGCAGAAATTCGGCGCGCTGAAATCCTTCCGGTAAATCCACGCCAATCGTTTGGCGAATTACGCGTTCACCGGCGAAGCCAATCAGAGCACCCGGTTCGGCAATAATTAGATCACCCAGCATTGCAAAACTGGCGGTCGTCCCCCCAGTCGTAGGATCGGTTAGAATCGAGATAAACAACCCACCCTGTTCATGAAATTGAGCCAACTTGGCGCTGGTCTTGGCCATTTGCATCAGCGATAAAATGCCCTCCTGCATCCGGGCCCCGCCGGAGGCAGCAACGATGATCAGCGGTAATTTTTTCTCCCGGGCACGATCAATCGCTCGAGCGACCTTCTCACCCACAACCGAACCCATACTACCGCCAATGAACTGAAAATCCATAACACATAAAATTACTGTGTAACTGGATATTTGCCCCTCAATTGTCACCACTGCTTCATAATTCCCGGTTTTGGCATGGGCATCCTTAATCCGGTCAACATAACGTTTCGAATCTTTGAACCTTAAGGGATCATTCGAGCTAATCTTCTGATTAAATTCTTCATATTTACCATCAATCAACATCTTGATATATTCTTTACTGGGAATCCGGAAATGATAGCGGCACTTGGGGCAAACCCAGTAATTGCGGTCTAATTCCCGTTTGTATAAATATTCAGCACACTTGGGGCACTTGAGCCAGAGCCCATCCGGAATAACTTTCTTTTCGGTACCCAAAAAACTTTTCTTAGTACGCCTAAACCAATCTACCATAATTACCTCATGCTATCACCTTACTCAAGATCAGAGCATCATCGCTATTTTCATAATATTTTTCCCTTTTGCCCACCATTTTAAAGCCAAATTTCTCATACAAATCCCGGGCTGACAGATTTTTCTCATTCACCTCAAGTGTTACCGTCGCAACCTTCTTGTTACGGACAAATTCCAGAGACCATTTGAACAAATACTTTCCATATCCTCTTTTTCGATATTCCGGATGGATTGCCAAATTAGCAATATGGGCTTCGTCTTTAAAAATCCAAAATATGATATAACCAGCTAATTTAACCCCAACCTCGATAATATAAAAAAAAGCAACGGGATTGTACAATTCATGTCGGAAAAAAGCCATATTCCAGGGCGAGGCAAAGGAGCTTTGCTCAATAACCATTATCTCTGGTAGATCCGGCGCAAGCGCTTTCCGAATTCGAATCATCTCTTTGGAGACCACTGCTGCGCCTCAAATTCCGTAAAGTAAAAGGGTTCAAGCTCGGCATGACTCAAAGGGCTTAATTGCTGGTAATATTCAAATCCCAGCAATGCTACTTGTTCTCCGGCAGGATATACTGAACGGACAATTTTTTCAGGCGGATAATCCAATCCCGGCGGACCGGCAAATATTTTCACCTCGGGATTAAGAGTCAGCACCTCGGGCAGGGGGGCATATTTTATCGCAATATTCAGCAGGTCAAGCGGTTTTTCGGGAACCGATAACACATGGTAAATCAGGTCACGGTGGGATTTGATAAATAACATAACCGCTTCTGTCAGTTGCTGACGAACAACTCTTTCCAGGACGGCCATCGTAGGAACCGGTAGAATTGGCAACCGGTCTGGCAGAGCAAGTCCTTTGGCGGTACTCAATCCAATCCGTAACCCGGTATATGAGCCAGGTCCGATACTCACTGCCACCGCATCAATTTCTTTAAACGAGATCTGCTGAGATAGAAGTTCATCAATCAGTGAAATCAGCCGTTCGGATGCCATGCTCCTTCCCAGCTTGGATTTTGCCGCGATAATCAAACCATCGCGTACCAATCCCACACTGCAGTTATCGGTTGATGTGTCAATCCCGAGAATGTTCATCTGTTGATCCAGTTCGGATTGCTTGTCTGATCTGCACTTCAGTATTTGGCAGTGCCTGAAAATAAATCTCCCGACTGCTTTCTTCAACCATAATGTGATTCATGATGATTCGAATCGAGCTTTGGGGAATCAATTCACGAATGGCATCCGCCCACTCTATCAGGGTAACACCCTCTCCATAAAGATAATCTTCGATACCCAGTGCCAACCACTCCTGCTTCCGCCGCTCACGGTAGCAATCCAGATGGTATACTGGCAATTTACCCTGATACTCATTGATCAGAGTAAATGTGGGACTTTGCACTGGTTGACGAACCTGCAGCCCGCGGCAGATTCCCCGAATCATGGTTGTTTTACCGGCAGCTAACTCCCCGTCGAAAGCAACAATTGAACCACCTTTTAGCAGGATTGCCAATTGTTCACCAAAATTTTCAGTCTGCCCGGCAGAATTGGAGGTAATCTTAACCATAGACTACTTTGGAGTAAGAGTCGCTACAGGCAAGATTGTCTCCTCCATTGAGCCCCCTCCATGCTGAAAAGTATTCCGATAACGACTCTGATATTTATGATAATTAGTTGGGTAGATGAAATAAAAATTCTCTTTGGCAATCAGATAATTGGTGTTTATCCCCAGATCCGGCAGCCGGTATTTTGCCGGATCCTTGATTACCAGGGCATATTTTTGATGAACATTAAGATTGCGCCCGTATTTAAACCGAATATTGGTTGAGGTCTCCTTATCACCGATGACTTTAACATCATTTTGTACCCGTATACTGCCATGATCGCTGGTAATAACAACGGTGAAGCCGTATTGGGCAAATTTTTTCAGCACCGAAAAAATCCAGGAATGTTCGAACCAGGTGCGGACGATGGAGCGGTAACTGGCTTCATTGGGCAGGATCTCTTTCAATATGTCCGAATCAGAGCGACGATGAGCCAATACATCCACAAAATTGACGACCAGCGCAATCAGATGACTCTGGAGATAAGTTGACAATTTTTTATCCATTGACCAACCGGTATTAGAATCCAGCACCTTAAGATATTTTATACCCTGAGCTAACTCGGGATATTCCGTCCTGAAGAGGACATCCAACATCTCCGACTCATGAGAATTCATCGAAGATTCATCCTCTTCCTCCTTCTCCCAGATATCAGGATATTGCCGCTGAATTTCATCCGGAAACAGGCCACTGAAAATCGAATTCCGAGAATAGGGTGTGGCCGAAGGTAAAATCGAAAAATAGTAAGCGGTATCTACATTATAAAAATCATATAACAGCGGTTCAAAAGTCAGCCACTGGTCCAGACGCATACAATCAATGACGATGAAGAGTACCTTCTCTCCATTTTTCAAGCGGGGAAAGACAAAATGCCGGATTATATCGGGTGATAAAGGCGGTCGAAAATGGGGATCTTCGAATATCCAGTCTTCGTAATTCTTTTCCAAGAATTTGCCATATTCGATATCGCAATCACGCAGCTGGTCTTCAAGTGTCTCTTTTAATCCCAGATCCGGGTGATCATTAAATTCGATCTCCCAGCGCGCCAGCTTCTTATAAATCTCGATCCAGTCTTGACTCTTAAGCTCGGTAAATAAAAGCCGTGAAATCGCATGAAATTCTTCGAGATAATTGCGGGATATCTGTTCCGAGGCAATCCGCTTCTGCTCCAGGACTTTTTTACATGCCATCAGGATTTGACTGGGATTGACGGGCTTGGTCAGGTAGTCGGTAATCTTTTGACCAATCGCCTTATCCATCAGACTCTCTTCTTCATTCTTCGTGATCATAATTACCGGCAAACCGGGATAGATATTTTTGATCTCATTGAGCGTCGTCAATCCGTCTTTCCCTACCATTATTTCATCCAGAAGCACCAGGTCAAAGTTGCTTTCGGTGATAAGATTCACGGCGTCGTTGCCATTGGATACGGGAATAACATCATAACCACAACTTTTTAAAAAGAGAATATGAGCTTTCAATAGCTCAATTTCATCATCGACCCATAAAATTTTACCTCTTTTTGCACCCATGTTGCGATCCTGTTAATTGACTTTCAATTTTAATAATATAGCTAAATCCGTCTCGTAACCAACGTTTTTTTAATATTTAAATTCATCCTAAAATATTCAAATAAAAACGGATAATCAGTAATCATACTGATTGCTACCCATTATAGTTCCTGAAAATCCGACTACTATTTTGTAGTCATGACGAATTCGCCCTGCCAGTTGTCTCCGGGCGGATTCTCCTTAAAAATTTCACAGCGTCCGATAAACACGCGTGAAGGTGGATCTTCTCCCGTTACGGCAATTGCCTGCTGAAATTGGGCGATGGCAGCATCCCATTGCCGATTCCAATATAATTCGATTCCCTGCTTGAAACTAAACCGGATGCGCGACATTTCATCACTCAATTCGCCTTTTTTTGCCAACAATTCGTAAACGGTAATCGGGATCAGTTTGCCTTTCACAACCAGTTTATCCAGAATTCTAACCTCGATCTTATCTTCAGCTTGCCGCAGAGTCTCTTCACCAACCATGATATAGGTTCCATACTGTTTGTTGGCACCCTCGAACCGGCTGGCCTGATTGACTGCATCACCCATTACAGTATATTGAAAACGCTGAGCGGAACCCATGTTGCCGGCACTGACCACACCCGAATTGACTCCCATCCGGACATAGATATCCACTCCGTGATCCTTTTTAATTTCCGGTCGAAGTGCCTTGAGAGTGGCCTGTTGATCCAGCGCAGACCAGCACGCTTTCCAGGCGTGATCGGAATCCTCCATCGGCACGCCAAAGTCACACATGATGGCATCACCCTCATATTTATCGACATAGCCATCATAACGCATTAAGATATCCGTCATCGGCGATAGATACTTATTTAATACAACTGATAATTCTTCGGCAGACAGACTTTCGGAAATTGTCGTAAATCCTGCCACATCGGAGAAAAACATGGTAGCTTCCCGCTTCTCACCAGAAAGACTGAAGGCATCCGGATGATCTTCGAGATATTTCAAAACCTTCGGGCTCATATAAGTTTGAAACATCCCCCGGATCTTTTTCTTTTCCTTCTGCTCAGCTAAAAATTGGTAGACAACATTACTGATATAACTGACCAGGATTATGACAATCGGTGGAATCATATAAATCCACACATTGTGAGCGATGAATAGCCAGAGGGATAGTCCCATAAAACCTGCCACCAGAACGAGAGAAATAAAACCACCAATAACCGGCCGAATAATGCTGATAATTAATGCGGTAACGATTCCGAGAATAAAAATGACGGCTATGTTAAGATAAAATGTAGCGGTTTTAATAAAATTCTGATCCAGCATCGTTTGAATGGCATGAGCGTGAGTCTCGACGCCCGGCATTAACATGCGCACTCCGCCATAATTGTAAAACGGCATATATTTATTATCATGCAGCTCTTCGATAGACACGCCGACCAGCGCAATTTTATTATAAAAAGGATTCTCTGTCTCAATAATCTGCTCAACGGTTGCCGTATCACCGATTGCGAGCGCGGTATAGGCTTCTGCCTGCTTTACCGAGTCTCGTAAAAATGCCAGGCGGAATTCGTAGGGGTAGATCGAATTTTGCTTAAAAATTTCCATATAATCGGTGTCCTCTTCCTCCCGCAAATCAAAATCAGCATCGTCGAGAACATAGGACATCGAGTAGGTCGGAAAGGTCTTTGCCGGACCATAATAGTTAATCAAAATCGTTTGTTCAAATCCCATACTACCGCGGTGACCAAGAAGACTGTAAGTATTATTACCAGATGAATCGGTAAAAATGAAGTATCCTTGGTCGAATTGATAAGTTGTATTACCCGGAATGCCCTTCTCTGCAAAGAATACTTTCGCACCTAAGGAGTAAATATATTTGTTTTGATAGGGCTCGAATATCGAATAGCGGCGGGTGAATCCATCGGGATCCTGCAACTCGCCGACAACTCCCCACTCGGCACCGGTTTCAAGCAGAACTGGCAACGGCTCATCCGGATATTCATAAATCCCGCCGGGGGTGCGCTGACGTTCGATCTTGCCAGCCAGAATTACATTTCCATTGCGGCGAACGGCATCCGCCAGTATCGAATCACCCTGGGGATTCTTCATGTCCGGCTCGGTAAACTGAATATCAAACATGATCAGGCGCACGCCTAATTCATTAAGATTGTCAATTAGGGTAGCGTAGTATTCACGGGGATAGGGGTAGCGCTCACGGCAAGCGGTAAAGGTGAGCTGATCAATGGCAATAATAATCAGATCCGACTTTGAGACATCTTCAGGACCTCGCCAGCGAAAGCGTAAATCCAAAGATTTAAGCTCCATCTGGCGAAAAAATCCAAAAATCATCATGGCGGAAACGATGACCGAAAAAACAACTGCGATGAGCAATCCCCACGCAGCCTGTTTAATTGCCCCCTTCTTCATCAATAATTACGCTAACTGCAATTAAAATATTATTGAATAACCCGCCATAAAACTGATATCATTGAAGATTTCATCGGTTAATCGATCATCCAGCAAAATGTATCCAAATCTCCATCTGAATTGGTGAATCTTCTTGAGAGTATACATCCCACCCGTTGCAATGGTGTGCTTGCTGAAATCAATCGCTCCCGAACCGTTATTTAAAGTATAGCTCAGTTCAATTGCCAGACTACCACTAAAAAATTCGTATCGCCCTTTGACCAGCACAGTCTGCAGGATATAAGGGTCACTAATAACAGTAGTGGTCGTCTTATTTTTAGAATACTTAAGATTTGTTTTCAAAGGCAAGTTTAGAAAAGCGGAATTGATCCCAAAAGCTAGCAAGGAGGTGGTAGTACCAATAAACTGGTAACCGGGTACTCGCTGTTTAACCCGATCGCTTCGGTCAGAATTGGCATAATTAATATTCAAATTATGTTTGATATTCCCGAATTTGATATTATGCGATATCCGGAAATCCTGGCGAATGGTCAAATTATCCTCACGCAAATCAGTATATTTATAGCCAATGATAGAATCCATTACTACTTCATCAAAGAGTGTATCGGTATCAACATCCTCAATGCCAAGATCATTTTGGCGAATATACTGCATGGTGTTAAAATTCAAGGTTGGCAATCCCTCTCCCGGATAGAGCGAAATACCCGCATTCAAGGAGGTGGTTGTGGTTGTGGCATTCTTATCCTCATTGAGGTTATCCCGCTTCTGATCATAGGTAAGATTGACAAACATTTTATCTCTAAACAGACGGATTTTGTCCGAGATATTGTAACCCTGAACATCACTTCTCATATAAGGATTACCCAGTGAATTAAATTCCGGTCCCACCCGCTGGTACTCCACCACAAAGAAATTTTTGAAATAGTTCAACTTGAGCGAAGTTTTAAATGCCGTCGAGGGCATATTGAGGAATTCGCGCAGGCCAATATTACCACTGGAATCCGGCACAATGGGCAACCACGGGCTAATGTTTTTATTGATAATGAAAAATTCTGCAAAATCCTTGGGATCCATAGGTATCATGGAAAGCGGAATATCCATTCCCATATAGCTTAACGTATCATTTTTAAGACTATCACCGGGCATAAACGTATCCAGCTGCTCAAGAGTAAGAGGTCCGCTTGATATATCCCGGTTCAAATACGAAATTGCCGCATTACTTTTCCAGACGAAGCGCTTGGAATCCAGAGCTAGTAATAAATCGGTTCCTATTACAAAATTATCCTGGGGCTTATTCGCACCATCCATAAGAATCGAAACCCCATTCCCAGCTTTTATACCGCCCATTTCCCGTTTAACTGATAACGTATCATCCCGGGCTTTAATTAATGATAAGCCAAACTGAAAATGCCTCCCGGAACCAAAATAAGGTCGAATTGCAAATAAATTCCGGCTATAGGTGTAATTATTGCGGGTATATTGGTCTCCGTTGGCAAGGGTATCAGAAACGATATCACCCTGGATTGCTCTTTCAGTTTGACCATAAACGATATGAGCATTGATTAATCTTAATTTAACATTTGCTTCGAAACCTCTCACTCTCTTACCCCGCAAACCAAATTCAGTAAAGATCGGATTGACATCACCAACAGTCAAGTCAAGATAGCTGGATTTGAGCCCGGCAGTCAAGCGATTGCGAGGCTGTTTGTTCGCCTCCTCCTGAGAAGTAATGAAAGCCTTAGCATCAAAGCTCAGCCAGTCGTAAGAACCGCTAAAATTGCCGCGGATCCACTGGATATCTTGTGTAACTCCCCGAACCTGTTCAGAGTTTGCTTCAGTTGTAACTCGTCCGTTGTACTGGAAAACCCGTTGGGCTTCCTCACGAGTTTGCACGACTGTGAAATTTATGACAATCGGGGCATAGGGATCATTGGATCGATTTTTCAGATTTAACTTGACCGTATGCAATCCAGGTCTCAGTTTCTTGGGGCGGGCGATGATCAGGTCCTGAGAAATTTCTGCTTGACTTACAATCGAAATCCCATCAACAACAAGACGAACGCTTTCTAGTGAAACATCGGGAGCATTGAATAGCGAAAATGCCAGTACTACATCTGCAGCCGCAACAACTTCCCCCTCTTCGGGACTGAGAACTAATACGCCACTCTGAATACCGCCCGTAACATCCTTTTCGCCCTGAGCGACACTGGTCTTTGCATCAGCTCCTTTTTTCACCGAGATGAACATAGGAACATTGTAGGGATCAACCTCGGGAAAGGCAATCGCACTCCCGCCAACCAAATCGGCGATAATCAGATACTCAATACCTCTTTCGGTAACATGCTCAGCTGGAATATAACCGGAATAGACGCCCATGTACTCACTTATTTCTTCTTCGATAAAAGAACTCTGTCCCGCTTCCCGGTAAAAGATTCTCATCCGTTCGATTTCCACTGTGTTGCCTTCAACCAACGCTTCAATTTTGACCGGAATACCGGCAACCGCATCCCGGGGCGGTGAATGTAATATCTTGGCTTGTCCCCAGAGTATCACATTAGCTAAACATAAAAAAATGAATAATTTTGTCCCTTTAATCTGCATATGATTCAACATTCCCAAATTAGTTAATTAATAAAAGGAGAGATTGCTTATTTATATTCGACTTTAATTTCTTTGCGATCACCCTGGTTGTTTTGTAACTGGAATCGGAGAACATTGTTTGGCTCTTCTTCCTGGTCAACGGGTGTACTACCTTCCTGGGTCTGTTCGACTCCTATCTGGCCATCGGGTGTCGAAGTGCCGGTTTGATTGGCCCCCACTACGACAACCGAACCGCTCTCAATATTGCGCACCTCTATCGAACCAGATAAACCATAGAAGACATCGCCGGTAATCGGGTTCGATTTAACCCAGAATATGGTACCTTTCACTGAAGCCACCGAAGTTGGAGTAGCGATAATAAAGTCGCCTTTACGCTGGGGACTAACCTCGGCTTTAAGTGAACCGATTTGCATTGAAATTGTCTTCGAGATCGCTTCCTCTGTCCGGGTACCGGAGATAACCATTTCCGAATTTTCGCGGATCTTGATCTGCGATTTGTCATCCAGAAATACAAGGGCAGCATATCCGTCTTTACCGGTCTTTATATGGTCTTGATCGAAAAGTGAAGTACCGGGTTTAATATTCGGTTTAAATTCGGTAGCCTCGGCTCTCTTCAAACTCGTCTCTCCGCTAGCCTTTATAGTAAGTGCGATTTTATCAGCTGACCACACCTCGATTGTAAACAATACTAAACATAAGATAGGTAGTAACAGATGGAATTTCTTCATTGATCTATTCCTTCTCATTATTTATTCAACACCAACTGATTGAATTGTAATCTGCCCGGCTAATAGTTGAGCGATAATTGCCGATAATTGATCCTGGGTAAGTTGCTGGGTCTCATTTAAGGTTACGATACCCGTCGGGGTATAGCCAATCAGCTCACCGGTAAAGAGCAGGTTATATGTATCGGCATCAAGCATCTGCTCGAGCATCTGCAGCCAAATGTTAATTCCGCCGGCTTGCGTTGTACCGCCTTCTTCTCCCATTTCTGGAATTGTAAAGGCATAGATGTCGCTTTCAATAGTTTCCGGACCTGATGTGGTCGGATAGGTCTTTTTCACTTGCCAGACGTAGGTTTTACCACTTTCCAAAGGTTTAGCATCTGAAAAGGGATACTGAAAGGAGGTCTCGGCGGTGTAAAGGTCAGCCATAGCAGCAACGCTTGTAGACTCCAGTTTATAGAATTGGTTATTATCCGGATAAGGTAAATTGGAAAGGTCATTTAACGCCTCGTCCACACTGCTGTGAATGGCAGGATCGTATTCGGATATCCGGATGAAATAACCGCATTCCGGACAATTGGAACCGGTCCACATAAAATCACCGGACTCCCATTGAAACCAGGGATACAGGTTGTATATTTCGAGCTGGTCCTCTAATCTGCCACCCGGCGCAACTAACTCCAGATTAGATGGATTACCTACTGAAACCACATTTCTTTCACTTAATGGTGACTGAGTTGTAGCATCCACCGGATCAATAACTAAATTAAAAATATAGTCACCAGCAGGCAGCTTCCCGAAAGCCAAAACAGTTGATTGGAGCGCCTGAAATTCGCTCTCAGGCATAAATTCCGAAGACTCAGTATGGACATCAAACGGTCCCCCATCAGTATAGTAGATCTCATCAACATTCAAATCCAGATCCTTGGTTGATAGGCGTACTTCTCCACTCAGATTTACCGGTCTGGTTTTGACATAAAAAATTCGCCGGTTGTCCAATCCCAGACTGGGTACATTGGCCTTCATTTCAAATTCGACGGTAATATTAATCCCGGTTCCACTGTTGGAGTGTCCATTATAATCGGAGGGAAAGTAGCTTAAGGAATACTCAAAAATATCGGGATTATTCCTCCCGTTGTTAAAATCGAAGTCACCGATATAGAAAACTTCAAAATTATTGAAGTAGATAGTTGATAAGGTGAGTTGTCCTGTTTGACCAAAAACCGGTGGAGAAGCCAGGATTAATAGAAGAGTTAAAGTAGGTATAATTGTTTTCATAAATTGCTCCTTTATTTTTTTACACTCAAAGATACATAGAAAGTTGGATATAAAATGTGAGTTAGGACAAAACTGGTTTTAAAATTGGATTGATGTTTAATTTTGCGACACTTCACAGTTTGAATATAATTAAGGAGTATTCAAGATACAATAAAAAAGAAAAAGACGTCGGGAGTGACGTCTTCATCAAAATTTCTCCGGCAACGACCTACTTTTCCATCTCGTCTCCAAGATAGTATCATCGGCGCTAGAGGGCTTGACTTCCGAGTTCGGGATGGGATCGGGTATGGCCCCTCTGCCATAGTCACCGGAAAATCTTGCATTGGGAAAAATGAGTCTCGTTAGGAGTCTATTTCATAAAAAGTTTTGGTCAAGACGCACGGCTGATTAGTATCACTCGGCTGAATTCCTCACAGAACTTACACCTGTGACCTATCAATCCCGTCATCTACGGGAAGCCTTTAGCCCCCCCGACGAATCGGGGGGAGGGAGATCTGGTCTTAGGGAAGGTTTCACGCTTATATGCTTTCAGCGTTTATCCATACCAAACCTAGCTACCCAGCGGTGCACCTGATGGCACAACTGGTACACCAGCGGTTTGTCCACTCTGGTCCTCTCGTACTAAGAGTAGCCCCCTGCAAATCTCCTGCGCCCACAGCGGATAAGGACCGAACTGTCTCACGACGTTCTAAACCCAGCTCGCGTGCCACTTTAATGGGCGAACAGCCCAACCCTTGGGACCTTC
>CAZJIU010000019.1:0-31699 GCA_964546145.1 uncultured bacterium | reverse complement strand
TGCCTGTGCTAATTGGGAATCCGAAGCGATTACAATTCCCGGCTGGGGATATATTACTCTTGATGAAGATAATATTGACAATATCAAAGCAGCAGTTTATCGCCATCCGGTATCGGCCGGTTTTAATGTCTACACCGACTTCTATGCCTATGCCAGTGGAATTTACGAACATGCAGTCGCCGAAGGAGAAAAACCGGAAGGAGGACATGCCGTTTTACTCGTCGGCTGGGACGATGAGCAGGAATATTGGATCTGTAAAAACAGCTGGGATACTAATTGGGGCGAAAACGGTTACTTTCGAATTCGCTGGCATAACTGCGAGCTGGGCAGTTATATTCCCCATATTTATGATGAATTAATCAAGGGTCCGGCATTGAGCGTAACTCCGCCAGAGATTAACGCAACGCTTGCTTCCGGAGATTCGTCATCAATAACCATAACTTTGAATAATACCAGTAACAAGAATCTCGAATTTTCCGCCTATGATCGTCAGGTCGAATATACCTGGCATCCCGACACTCAATATGCTTATGAAGGTAAAAGTTGGTGGGCTGGTAATCCGGATTTGGGCGGCTATGCCGATCATTGGTTGCAATATCTGGAGACCCCGGTGATTGACCTGCATAATACTTCGGCACCAGTTTTAAACTGGATGGGGCAATGGGCAGTCGAAAATCCTGCGAATGCCGAAGCACCCTACGACGGCTGGGATGGCTGCAATGTGTGGATCTCCACCGATGGGGGCTTGAATTTCACCGTGGCTATTCCTCAATCACCCGCATATAACTGTCAGAGTCTCTGGAGCTTCGGAGATTACGACGAGGGCTGGGGTATGGGAACCGGCATTGCCGGCTGGGCTGGTTCGAGTAACGGCTGGGTTCCGGTAAGTTTTAACCTGGAATCTTATAAATCCAGCAATGTCATTATCCGCTGGGCACTTGCTTCGGATTTGGCTTACTCTACTATAGATGATACAAGCTTATTCGGCATGTGCGTTGATAATATCGTTATTAGCGATGGCTCAACGGTTATTTTTGAAGATGATGGTGAAAATATTAAGACCATGAACCAGCGGGGCGACAGCGGTTATAATCCGGCATCCTGGATAAAAATACTTAACGGTGGCGGATATCTCCTACCTGGTTCTACCAGCGAAATGACGGTAAAAATCAACACCCAGGGCATGAAACCGGGATTCTATCGTGCCAATGTTGAATTCACTTCCAATGATACCAGTGCTTCGAATCCAATCATCCCTTGTACTCTGGAAATTTTGGCTGCCGACCACGATCTCTATGTAGACGCCCCGTTAATCAAAGAGAGTTATGGAATCCAAACGAAAATTCCCCTTGCGGCCGAAATCAGCAATTTCGGGCATAATGACGAATCAAATATTGAGGTTACCTGTACGCTTCACCACGGAGAGGAATTACGCTATTCCCAGACCAGACAGATCAATTCTTTACTAATCGGTCAGAGTACAACTGTCACTTTTGATCCGCTTTTCGTCGCCGATCTTGAGTACCTGAAGCTGGAAATATCGGCAGACCTGTCTAACGACGCCAATGAAGCGAATAATCACTACACCAAAGTAATTCAGGTAACCAATCTCATTGACGACTTTGAGACCGCTAATGATTATTGGATCCCTGAAAAGGGCGCCTATCGAATGAGTAATTTGGTGGGGGCCTATAGTGGCAGCTTCGTCTATAGCATGAGCCTAATTTATCCCTATCTCACTACAACAAAATCAATGTTAACCTATAAGTCCAGCTTTGACATCAGCGGTGCCGATTATGCCGCAATCAGTTTTTGGGTTAACCATTATACTGAAAACAAGCGCGACTATTTTTATATCGAAGCAAGTACCGATAGTCTGAATTGGATTAAATTAGACTCGCTCACCGGGATTCAGTCCTACTGGATCAAGAAAGTTGTTGATTTGTCGCAATTCATCGTAGATCATCAGCCGAAGGTGTGGGTACGCTTTCACTTTGTGGCAGGAGGTAGACAGGGGCTCTACTTTGCAATTGATGACTTTTCCTATTATAACCAATATCCGCCGACTGGGATCGCCGCTGGTATACAATCACTCCCGGAAACATGGCAACTCCAACAAAATTTCCCCAATCCATTCAACGCGACCACCACGATTAACTACTCCTTACCCGAAAATAGTCAGGTAAAAATCGTTATCTATGATCTGTTTGGCCGGAGAGTTAAGGAGTTGCGCAACTCATTTGAAACGGCAGGATACAAATCGGTAACCTGGAATGGTACCGATGATTCCGGCAGACCTGTTGCCAGTAGCGTTTACTTTTACCTGATTGAGAGTCCGCGTTTTAGGGCCGTGAAAAAAATGCTGCTAATAAAATAATGAGGTACTGTAAATAAATATAATCAATACCGAATATTTGCAGAACATTGTGAGAAATTCGTTGACTTAGTTGTCGATTATATTATTGAAAAATTTAAGTGGCAATGACAAATATCACATTTTATACTACTTTTCAACATAAAAAGGAGATAAAAATTCATTTCAACTTTTAACAAATAAGAGGAGCTTTATCTTGAAAAAATTAGCCCTGGTTATCTCAATTTCACTGCTGTTTTCTTTCGCCTTGGCGGAAGAAATCCGGATTGCTTGTATTGGTAACAGCATAACTGCTTACAAAGGAACTCTCGCAAGCTTGGATTTAAATTCTTATCCGGTGCAGCTCCGAATTCTCATGGGTGAGGAATATAACATCCAAAATTACGGGGTCTCAGGGCGGACATTATTAAAGAAAGGTGACTATCCGATCTGGATTGAGCAGGCGTTTACCGCTGCGCTGGAATTTCAACCCAACATTGCCACAATTATGTTAGGTACCAACGATTCTAAACCTTATAACTGGATTTATAAAGATGAATTCATCTCGGATTATATATCATTGATTGATACCCTCCGTTCCCTTTCATCAAATCCGGAAATCTACGTTTGCATTCCGCCGCCAGCCTTTAGCTCGAATTTCGATATAAGCGATTCGGTTATCACCAACGATATAATCCCGATGCTCCAACAAATTATTGCCGAAAAAAATACTCATTCAATTGACTTCTATACCCCTTTTATAGGTAAAGGTCACCTTTTTTATGATGGCATTCACCCGACCCTGGATGGATTATGGGAAATGACGAAAATATTTTATGCAGCCCTGAAAGGAGACCAGGCAATCGAAATTGCGGAAATCCAGGACACTAATCTGGCATTAAACAAAACCATTCTTCCTGCCGATTCCTCCGCAATAAGTAATCTGGTAGATGGAGATATAATAAGTTCCTGGGCTTGTAAAGCCGGCGAACCGATTATAATTGATTTAGGAGCTGTTGACTCTACCGATATGATTCAAATTATTTTTAACGACTCGGCCTATTACGGCTACAAAATCGAAACGAGTGTTGACAATGCGAATTGGACAATCGTAGTTGATAAATCAGCTTCACCGGACTCTTCGATCATCGCCATTGAAAGCATCGAACCGGTTGAAACTCGATATGTCCGCTTTACATTTTACAGCGGCGATCAAACGCTGGAATTTATTTATCCGACAGAATTAAGGATTCTCAAACCAGCTGCCGTTCATGCACCGGCGATTACCTACTTCCCGGTCAGGAGGACCGAGAAGGTAGCCTATTTCGATTTAATCATCGTTGCCAGTAGCAAGGGCGGTTATTTAAAATATTTCTATGATTCTACGGCTGACGGGCTTTTCAACGATGGCATGGGATATCGTTTGATGGATACATTTGTTACCCGTCAATCCGTAAGAGTGGAAAATGAAAGATATTATTACGCAAAATTTTATTCCAATGGTTATGAAGTTGCTACCGACACTATCAGAATTGACTATGTAAATGCCAATGACATTAAGATAAAGGATACAGGGCAATTAAATAAGTTTAAACTTGATCAAAATTTCCCCAATCCCTTCAATGCGACCACCACGATTCACTACTCGCTACCCAAAAATAGCCAGGTAAAAATTGCTATCTATGATCTTTTCGGTAAGAGAGTCAAGGAGCTGTATAACTCATATGAACCGGCCGGTTACAATTCAGTAACCTGGGATGGCACTGATGATTCCTGTAGACCTGTTGCTAGCAGCGTCTATTTTTACCAGATTGAGAGTCCTAAATTCAGGGCTGTGAAAAAAATGTTATTAATTAAATAGGATTAATTAAATCAAAGCGACTGATTAATTATTTTGAAACCAATTCACCGAATTTCGAACTCGCCGCCTTCTCGCTTCATCGGCAGCAGCAGATAATCCTCATTGAATTTTTCTACAGTACTGGATATACTCTCGAGCAGAGCGTCCGGAATACCATTTTGCGGAAATAAAAGATAAGGCACAATCCGATAATGACCGACCGGTAGATCGAATATGTCAAGATCGACATCATATCTCCACTCCTGTGGTGCAGCAGCCAGCAAAACATCGCCCCAGAGAAAACTCTCAGGCCGATCAATAAAAATTATTAACTGGGAATTCTCAAGCGATTCAATGATAAATCCCGTCCGGATAAAACCGGTCTGGGGATATTTCAATAACTCCCTTAGTGAATAAACTTTAATATTGTAATCAAAGGAGGTCAATGTAATGTAAAATTTAAGCACATTAGAATCGGGTAACGATTGACCAGCAAATATTTCGACTGAAGCCATCTTTCTCAGCGTTCTGGTAGCAGTGAGCTCCCCTACACTGTCAATTGCTGCCTGATCCTCCAGCAGCTTCCCGTTCGCAAAAATGATTTTTGTCGAGTCAATATAATAGTTCGCCACATAAAAATAGAGGCTAACTTCACCATTAAAATTACTCCCTAATCCTCTGGTCTCCGGTGATGGTATTGATATAGTAAATCTTCCCTGGGAATCGGTTAACGTACTAAGTTCGAATCCCTCCAGCCAAACGTAGATATTATCGGGAGTGGACTCATCGTCAAGTAATATTTGTCCGCTAATTTGCTCCGATTTGATCTGGTCCTCCTTAAAAAGAGGATTTGAAGTACATGAAAAGATCAATACCCAGATTAGCAGTAGCGCAATCAGCTTAACGACTTTTAAATCCAACAACTTCATCATCTTAAAATAATATTAAAACTGCAACCCAAAAGACACGTAAAAACGCCGATCACGGATAGCGATTCCGTCTAGTACCTCAGATTTATTGAGAATATTTCGTCCACTGGCAGACAAATAGCAGCCCAGTTTCCATAAGTTAAAAGATTTCTTAAGATGTAGATCAAAATTGTGATATTCCGGTAAAACAATTTCCTGCAGCTGCATCAGATTATCGGCCGTCAAGTGATTAATAATCAAGCCGCTTCGTTCAGCTTCCCGATAGCCAATCAGGTCAAGATGCCAGTTCTTTATTTCGAACGACAGGCAAGCAGTCAGTTTACTATCCGGTTTAAAAGGAAAAGCGGCTTTGTCTGGGATAAGGTATTTAACGTACGAAAAATTAGCGTTAATAATTCGTCTCCAGTTCAAGCCGAAATAGCTTTCCAGTCCAATCAGCTGAGCATCGTTATAATTGTCTAATACGGTTAGTGGTGTCCCACCGAACTGGATCATCCTGAATTTATTTTCATAAGCACTACGAAAAATAACCAACGACGCTTCGGTTTGAACGGCAGTGGCAGAAGAGTGAGTTCGATTGCCGAAAGCCGTTATGCCCAGTTCCTGATTCGCTTTATATTCAGCCAGCAGACCGTTACCAAGACTGGAATTTAATGGGTAGAGCATCGCCGTCAATTGTTGATAAAGGGTTGGAATCCTATAATTGATACCATAATTCATATGCGCCTTAAAGAGCAGTTCGGGTTCGCCCCAGACCAGGGAGCTGGAAAACATATAAGAACTATTATTCCGGCGAATCCAATTATTCTCGTCGAGATAATTGATCTCCAGAGTGCCCGGAAAACGATCTTCAGTCTGTTCGAAAAAGAGACTGAATTGAATGTTATCAACATAAAGACTACCAGAATTTTTATCATTCAGATAACTAACCGCAACCGTATAATTATTGCACGATCTGCGAAACCGGTAAGTCTGGTCATTTGGCAGAATCTGGAGGTTGTTGGAACCACCTTTAAAATCCAGCCAGGAATTCTCATTATTAAAAGCAGCAAATAGCTGGATCAGATCAATATCAAGCGCATATTCGCAACTTAGCTGATAGGACTCATCGTTAATATCATTATCGTATGAACTAACATTGGACTGGTAAGTGTAAACTTCGCTCAGATTCTGGTTGGAGGCATTCAGCCAAAGTTTCCCGTAAGCTTTAAAATCACCAAGATATTTCAAGTAATAAATCCGATGGGATTTGGCCAGCTCTTCAGAATCCCGGATATTTGTGTAATCTCTTTCGGATTCTGAAAAATAAGAGCGTAATGTATGACTGGCTCGGTTGGCTTGATCTTGCCCAAAAACATATGACAGATTAAGCAACTTGTGAGTCGTCTCATGGTTTACACTGGAATTTGCCGCCGAACCAGCTGCATAACGCTGCTCCATTGCTGCCTCTTTCCAGCTGCCATAGAGATTTAATCCTTGAATATCCTTGAACAGATTCAAGCCCCAATCGCCGGAATTATAGGTACCGAATCGTTGATAGAATTTCAATAAATAATCCTGTTTCAATTTAGGAATAAAGTTGATTGTGGCAGAAGAACCTTGAGCACCGGCACTGGCAAGGTTACCCCCTTTGACAATATCAATCTGTTCCAAACTGGCAGGATCAATTAGGGCAATGTCGAATATATTATCAAAATTACTATTCAGGCGTACTCCGTCGTAGAGAATTAAGACCTCGTCTTCATTAGCACCCCGAATTGAAACCGTTTTGGATCCCTTGCCAGTCTCCTCAATAACCGTACTTTGATCCGCCATCAGGATATCGGCGACATCAAGATAACCCTTCGAGTCGAATGCATCAGAACTAATCACCGAGATACTATTGGTAAGTTCTTGAGGATACTGATAAGTCCGTCGTTCGGTTTGAACCTCGACCTCTTGTAATGGAATACTGCGTTTTTGCAGTGATATGATCCGATTATTTTTAAAATAACTAAGTGGAATAACCCTTTCCAAATAGGCAATATGGCTCAATATGAGTTTGGCATCGGGAGGCAGATTAGAGAGGATCAGCTTAAACCTGCCGTTCTGATCGCTGCTGGTACCGATTCCTGTCCCTTTGACAAAAATATTGACATTCGTAATTGCCTGCTGACTGCTCGAATCAACCACCGTCCCCTCAACCACTATTTCACTTGCCAGTATAGGAATAGCAATAAGGATCGAGAAAATTAAAGACATGATCTTCACAATTGAACCTAATTTGATCATGTCTCTTTCTCCATACTCAATCGTAATCCCGATTTGTTCATAAATTAATTCAATAAATTATCTTACCAAGTATTATTGATTGAATAGAAAAGAAATCAATCGTATTACTCAAGTCCTGCTAGGCAATTTTCTCTTGCAATACTTTGACGATACGATCCTTTGCAATCCGAATCTGGGCGAGCGTATCCCGATCACGCAGGGTAACGGTACCATCTTCCAAGGTCTGTGAATCTATTGTAATCCCAAAGGGAGTCCCGGCTTCATCCTGGCGCCGATAACGCCGGCCGATAGAACCGCCCTGATCATAAAATGCCGCCATAAAACGCTTAAGATCATGGAAAATTGCCTTGGCGATTTCCGGCATTCCATCCCGATTAACCAGCGGCAGAACGGCGACTTTAATCGGCGCTAATTGGGGAATCAGCCGCAATACTACCCGGTCATGTTCCGCATCTTCCCAATAGGCATCGGCCAAAACGGTCAGGATCGTTCGATCCACACCAGCCGAACTCTCCACCACTGCCGGCACGATATGACTACTGGTCTCGGTTTCGAAATAGGTCATCTTTTTACCGCTAACCTGATTGTGCTGATCGAGATCGAAGGTCTGGCGATCGGCAACTCCTTCCAGCTCCGACCAGCCAAAGGGAAATTTATACTCAATATCAGTACAAGCCTTAGCATAATGTGCTAACTCTTCCTGTGCATGCGGTCGCAGCCGCAGGTTTTCAGCCCGAATACCTAATTTTAAATACCAATTGAAACGCTCGTTGACCCAGTACTCATACCACTTCTGACTCTCTTCCCGTTTCACAAAATATTCCAGCTCCATTTGCTCGAACTCGCGCGAGCGGAAGATAAAATTCCCAGTGGTGATTTCATTGCGGAAAGCTTTACCGATTTGGCCAATCCCAAAAGGCATCTTCATTCGTGAGGTGTTGATGACATTATCGAAATTAACAAAAATTCCCTGCGCGGTTTCCGGACGCAAGTAGACTTCACTAGTTGAATCTTCCGAAGGACCAAAATGAGTTTTGAACATCAAATTAAACTGGCGCGCCTCGGATAAATTGCCACTGCCGCACTCCGGGCAGAGAAGTTTCTCCAAATCCACCGTCTGCTGACCACCACAATGGGGACAATTACTTCCTTTATAATGCTCCACGTCGGCGGCAGACATATCATTGTTGAAATATTTTCGAAAATCCTGCGCCGTACTGATTAAGCCATTATCAATCTGAAAATTATAGTCACACTGCCGACACTTAAAATAAAACACCCCTTTATCGGCCCGGAAACGGGCTTTACAATTGCGGCAGTCGATCAGCGGGTCATGGAAATTGGCAACATGACCGGAAGCCTCCCAGACTTTCGGGTGCATCAAAATTGCGGCATCCATACCAACTACATCTTCGCGGCTGATGACTATATCCTGCCACCAGCGATTTTTGACATTGCGTTTTAATTCGACACCCAGCGGACCATAATCCCAGGTGCTCGAAAGGCCGCCATAGATTTCACTGGATTGAAAAATAAATCCGCGCCGCTTGCAAAGCGAAGTGAGCTTCTCCATCTGCTCATTTTTAACCTGCTTTTCCATCGTTCCCTCAAAAAATATATCAGACTTAAGTTAATCCTGTTCGCTATATTCCGTTTTACATTTCGGGCAGCGAATTATCGTCTCATTTCGGCGATCGTTTTTACGTTCTAATAAAGGATAACCACAATTCGAGCAATTTTGGGCTAACGGCTCATTCCAGGTGGCAAACTTGCAATCAGGATAACGACTACATCCGTAAAAAACCTTACCCTTACGGGTCCTTCTGGCAACAATTTCGCCCGGACAGTCTGGCTCAGGACAGTGAATATTCAGCGTGAATGGTTCGGTAGTTTTACATTTGGGATAAGCTGAACAAGCCCAAAATTTGCCAAACTTACCCTCTTTGACCAACATCGGACTGCCGCATTTTGGACAGTTTTTAGTGACGTTGGAATCCGGCTGACGAGGACTATCCAGCGGTCGGGCATTGCGGCACTTTGGAAAAGCGGAACAAGCCAGGAATTTGCCTCTTTTACTCCATTTGATCAGCATTGGTGCCCCGCACAAATCGCAGACCTCCTCCGTCTTTTGCTGTAATTTTTCTTTAATCCGTTTACTCTGATAGTTAAAATCGTCGAGTGATTTTTTAAAAGGTTTGTAGAATTCTCTGATAACATCCAGCCAGGGTTTCTTATTGGATTCAATGTCGTCCAGTTGCTCTTCCATTTCAGCGGTGAATTTCACATTGAATATATTTGGCATACCGTGGATTAACAATTTATTAACGGTTCTTCCCAGTTCAGTCGGCATCAGGCTGCCCTTCGCACGTTCAACATAATTTCGATCGAGAATCGTTGTTACAATCGTGGCATAAGTACTCGGGCGACCTATTCCCAGGCTATCCAGCTCTTTAATCAAGGTACCCTCATTAAAGCGGGTCGGTGGTTCAGTGAATTTTTGCAGAGGACGAATTTCCTGGAGATTCAACTCTTCGCCTTTTACCAGACCCTCAGGAATTTTACGTTCAGCCTCAGATTTAGGCTCTTCTCGCAGGGCCCGCAGATAGCCATCGAACAATAACTCATTACTAACAGCCCGAAACAGATAGCTTGCCGCTTTAACATCAACTGTTATTTGCCGGTACCGGGCTGCCGCCATCTGACAGGCAACAAACCGATTCCAGATCATTTGATACAACTTCTTCTGGTCTGGTGTCAGACTATCGGCAATTTTAGCAGGATCTAAATCAAAGCGAGTGGGACGAATGCCTTCGTGGGCATCCTGAACGTTCTTCTTTTTAGTCTTGAAATAACGCGCATGTTCGGGTAAATACTCAGCGCCATACTGTTTATCAATTAATCCACGCACAGCGCGGTTTGCTTCATTGGCAATTCGCACTGAATCCGTGCGCATATAGGTTATCAACCCAATCCGGTCACCAGCCATATCTACACCCTCATACAATTGCTGGGCGATTTTCATCGTTTTAGCCGGGGGAAATTTGAAGCGCCGGGTAGCTTCCTGTTGTAAGGTACTGGTAGTAAAGGGTGGCTGAGGCAATTTTGAGACGCTTTTGATTTTGACTGAATCAACGATATAGTTAGCCTTTTTCAGGATTTCCAGATGCTCACGAATCGATTTTTCATCAGGTATATCGGGTTCTTTGCCGTTAATCGCAACACACCGCGCGGTAAAATATTCCTGGCGCGGAGTTTCCAAATCCACTTCAATTTCCCAGTATTCCTGCGATACGAAGTTTTCAATTTTTTCTTCACGTTCACAGATAATCCGTAGCGCCACCGATTGAACCCGACCGGCACTTAGACCACTGTACAATGTTTTCCATAAAAAGGGACTTACCTGATAACCTACCAGGCGATCCATGATCCGCCGTGCCTGCTGAGCATTAACCAGACTGTGATCAATTTTGCGCGGATGACGAATCCCATATTGAATTCCGCCATAGGTAATTTCATTGAATAAAACCCGCAGAATTTTATCATCCGGCACACCCAGCGCATTGGCAATATGCCAGGCAATCGCTTCCCCTTCGCGATCCGGATCAGGCGCCAGATATACTTGCGCAACTTCCTGGGCGGCGGTTTTCAATTGCTGAATTATCCTGGTCTTGCCCCTGATGGTTACATAGCGTGGCCTAAAATCATGATATATATCAATCCCCAGTTCCTTTTCCGGTAAATCCTTGATATGACCCACCGATGCCAGAACGGCGAATTCTTTTCCCAGATATTTCTTTATCGTTCTGGCTTTTGAAGGGGATTCAACAATCAATAAATTTTTATCCATAACTGCTTCCTTACGGCGGGGTGAATTTACAAAGGTTATCCAGAAATCCAATGAATTTTGAACGTCGAGTTAAAATATCAAGGCAATTAAACTTGCTATCTTTTCCAGTACAATTTATCAAAATATCTATCGATAATAAGAGCGGTAATTGATCAATTTTCTTCAATTCTTACCATAGATACTAATAAAAGCATTGAACTCTACCATTAAAAAAATTATCATTGTAAGGTAATGACGGTTTCCTTTAAATTTATAAAAGATCACTTTCGATGGACTAAAGACTTGCTCAATATTAACTAGTAATCAGCAGTGAAAAAGAATAGCCAACTAAAAAAGGAATTAGGAACACTAGCAATTTTTAGTATTGCCAGTGGTGCTATGATTAGCTCGGGACTTTTTATTCTACCGGCTCTTCTCTATCGGACAGTAGGACCTTCAATTATCTTAAGTTATTTTATAGCAGCAATTCTTGTTGTTCCAGCCATGTTTTCCAAAGCCGAGCTGGCAACAGCTATGCCGAAGTCAGGAGGTACCTATTTTTTCATATATCGCAGTTTTGGTCCGTTATTTGGCACCTTTGCTGGATTTGCCTCCTGGTTTTCCCTCAGTCTGAAAAGCTCTTTTGCACTGCTGGGTATCGGTATCTTTCTAGAACCTCTACTTCACTCTTATACACCAGAAATGGCGAAAGCAATTGCCGTCGGCTGCACGATAATATTTATGGTAATTAATACCGTTGGTGTCAAAGAGGGCGCTAAACTCCAGGTGGTGCTTGTCATGGGATTGCTGGCGATCCTTATTTGTTATATTCTTGGTGGTCTGAATTTTATTGATGTTCAGCGCTATGTGCCCTTCCGTCCCGGAGGTTGGTGGCCGATATTGACGTCAACCGGGATGGTATTTGTCTCTTTTGGTGGATTGACTAAAGTTGCCTCAATAGCCGAAGAAATTCGGGATCCCCACAAGACAATAGTCAGAGGAATGTTCTCGGCATTGGTAGTTGTTGTTGTTCTATATATAGGAACAGTATTTGTAACTACGGGTCTACTGGACAAGGTAGAATTCAGCACGACGCTAATGCCTATTTCACTGGGCGCCAGTAAATTTGCCGGGAATATTGGGATGATTATGCTGGCAGCTGCCGGAATGATAGCATTTATCACAACCGGCAATGCTGGATTGATGACCGCCTCCCGTAATCCTCTGGCAATGGCACAGGACAACCTCTTGCCCTCCTTTTTTTCGTATATTAGTGTCCGTTTTAAAACTCCGATTGTTGCCTTGAGCTTTACCAGTCTTTTTATGATTACTGTCATGGTTTTTCTCGATTTAGAGGCGTTAGTTAAAGTAGCCTCTACTATGATGTTGATTCTCTTCTCACTGGTAAATTTATCCGTCATTCTAATGCGTGAAAGTAAGATTGTTTCCTATAAGCCAACCTACTATGCTCCATTTTATCCCTGGCTGCAGATCGGTGGCAGCCTGATCTATATCACTCTAATTATCGAGATGGGGCGGATTCCGCTACTAATTACCCTGGGATTTTTTATCCTTTCCCTCTGCTGGTACCTGCTATTTTCAAAATCGAGGATTATTAAAGATTCAGCGTTAATCCATATCGTTGAACGAGTGACATCACGAGAAATCCGCTCCTCGGGTCTAACCGACGAGTTGAAAGAAATCCTAATGAAACGGGATCAGATTATTGAAGACCGTTTTGATCACTTGATGAAGAATGCAGCAATCCAGGATGTACCTAAAAGCATCAGCCACGAGGAACTTTTTCACATAATCTCTGAGACTTTTGCCGAACGGTTATCTGAGGAAGCTGGAAATATTTTTCAGCTATTGCAAAAACGGGAGTCTGATTCGACAACAGTTATCCATGAGGGACTGGCAATTCCCCACATCATCGTAAAAGGTTCAGGTAAATTTGATATCGCAATATTTCGCTCACGGGATGGATTTCGCTTTAACGGAAAAAAAGTACACATCGTATTTGCACTGGCTGGCTCAATTGATGAGCGTACTTTCCATCTGAAGGCTCTGATGGCGATTGCCCAGATTGTGCAAAATAAAAATTTCATTGATTCCTGGATGAAAGCTAAAGATGCTGCCGAACTGCGGAATCTGATTCTGTTAGCCGAACGCATCCGCAGCGAGCAGCTTTGATTTTATCTATCAATAGATACTATTTATTAAAATTCATCCATTTAGTTTCACCAGGTTCTAAAACCTGACTGTGCAGAGTGAAACCTTCAGAAGGTCTGGTAATAGTACCTATTTAGACCACAATTATCCACACCAACCTTCTGAAGATTATATGACGGCATTGGAATTTGATTCTTGGAGTTTGGTATTTATTTTCTTAATGCCGCCTTGGTAAATTGGTATTCCGGGATCTTCACGTTAAAGTCGATTGAATCGATTATATATTCGGTTCCACCACCCCGTGAAAGCATATCCTTGAAAATCATCCGTTTGGGCAGCCAGCGCCCATCCTGACGAAAAACCTCCAGTATTTCAGTCTTTTTAAGCAGGCGTCCGCTTTTAGCGAATCGTTCCTCTTTCAAGGGCAGCCAGCGTTCGGCATCCACCCAGATTTTGCGGGAATGGTAGGCAACCTCGTTGTTATTCGCCGTTAACTCCAAGACCCAGCAGTCGCGCTCATTATATTTTTCTTTGCCGAGCACTTTTGCATCATAGTTGCTCCGCAATTCATCGCTTTCCATTAAATCTTCATAGGACATATCCGAACCCATGACCGATTGTTTCAGTAAATGACCAGAAATAGTAATGATCCGGTCGCTGGGCTCTGGTGTGTAAACCCAGAGATTGTCTTCCAGCTTGAGCATCTTCTTACCCCTTTCACGGGGTGGTGACAGGTATTCCACAAAGGCTTTGTTATTGCCGGATGACCAGGCTTTGGACTGAATCGTGCGATCGCCGGTACGACTATGAACAATCATGGTAGAGGTGCTAATGGCTTGATCATACACCTGGTTCTGGTCTATTCGTCGCAGGATTTCTTCCCCGCTGGAAGTCTGAGCAAAGATAGGTAGAATAAATCCCAATATGACTGTGAAAACTGCAATTTTTCTCATGTCTCTAACTCCTTAAATAGTGAGGCGGTCTGTCGTCTATAGATGCCAATACCAGCCAGGGCAGTTCCAAGTACGGTAGCAATTATACCCGGAAAGAATCCAATGTAGTAAGTCGCTGGTGTGATTCTGGCTCTGAATACCAGCGGTACCATCATATTGATATTTTTAATGGCGTCGCTTAAATCCAGACCCTTAGTCTGCATCCAGAATGCTGCCGCCAGTCCAAGTCCGGTGCCAATGATGGTTCCCACGATTCCGATTGCCAGGGATTCACAAAGTAAAGAGCGGTAAATATGCCCTTTATGTTCGCCAATTGCCAGGCGGACACCCACCTCGCCATAGCGCCGCAGACCGCCCAGCAGACCGCTGTTCCACAATACGATTGACATGATAATAACAAATATAAAAGCAATAGTGCCAGCCATATTGTTAGCCATGGTCAGGTAATCAGTAAGACCGCTGGTCTCTTTGAGCTTACCCATAACGGGAGCAAATTCACTCTTATCCTCGGCGTATCGGGCGTTGAATTTTGCTACAATCTCAGCACAAACTTCATCATTATATACCCGATTTGGCAAATAGCCCAGAATTTCGCCCGCGGCATCCTCCATATTCAGGGCTTGCTGAACATCCTGAATATCGGCAATCATGGCACCGCGGTCCATCATGGGGATGCCAAATTTAAGGGTGCCGACGACCTTGAAATTATAAATCGCCATACTGCCAAACATGCCGGAACTCAGCAATGTCGCATAATCACCCAGTGATATATCCAATTCCTTTGCCATTTCATCACTGATCAGGATTTCACCCGGTTCTTCAGGCATTCTGCCGGAAACCATGGATTTTGCGATATTCAGGGTGTTAATCTCAGTGCTGCCGGGACTCAGCAGGTCTACGCCCATGCCGGCAACAGTGCCCTGGGAGCGGGTTTCACCATTCTCATCGGGGATATCCAGCAGGCCGCCAAACTTGATCCGTTTAACCCAGATCATGTCCGGATATTCAGCTTTCAGGTCCTCAATAATTTCATCAACACCGGTTAGCGCCATATCGTTGGGCACCTGATCTTCGTTTTCAACATAAGCCCGGCTCATAATTTTCACGTGACCGGAAGTAAAGCGCGCGGTGGAATCCACCATATCTGTCAGAATACCACCCATGAAGGCTTGATAGAATACTGTAATAAAAACGCCGATTGTAACCATAATGACCGGAAACAGACTGCGATGGCGGTCGCGCAACAATCCCTTAATTATAAATTTTATCATTGTATTTTCCCCCTGATTGCATCGGTGGGTTCCATTTTGGCAATGCGGCGCGCCGGCAGATAACTCACGATCGTGGTTGTGATTAAGACGATAAGTGTGGTGCCGAGTACCAAACCCAATGAATATCTTGGATAAATTGTTTCAGCGATAGTCAGTCCGAAATCATCGGTACCGGCGGGCATCGACCAGCCAATTTTCGCCTGGAGCGCCAGTAGCGGAATCCCGTAAATCGCTGCTAAAACCGCTGCCATGATCGAATGCATGGCACCTTCCACCGTAAAAAGTGCAATGACCTGCCGTTGGGTCATACCTAAAGCTATATGAGTACCAATCTCTTTTTGCCGACGGAAAATTGATAGTACCTGCGTATCGAAAATTGCCAGCATAGCCAATGACATCAATATGATGAACATTACATAACCACCCAATGATTTGGTTTTGATCATTTCCCGGATTTCCGACAGCAGGAAGTAATGATCTTTGAATTCCCATCCCGGAATTTCGCCGATAAAGCCGCTTTCCGATGAAGTGGTTAAAATAGTTGCTTCGTTGGACATATTTACCATCTCGCGCTGTTTTTCCAACGGAATCCAGACAATCCCGAGGTCCATAGTTGGAACATCGGTATTGAAAACATGAACAATTTTAACCTCATCAGCATCAAAGGTGCCGTTGACATCCCGCCAGCGCACTGTTACGAAATCACCGACCGACAATTTACTGTTTTTAGCAGTTCTTTCCCCGATGATTGCCGGAATGTCATCGCCTTCTGTATTCAGGTAACTTGTTGGCAATTCGATGATTTTTTGATTTGGGTCAACACCTCTGAGCAAAATGCTCTGAATGCGTCCCTGGGGATACATATTCGCCTGGCTGATTAGCATGGGCGTCATTTTGCCCTGCTCAACAGCTTTCAGTATCACCTTAGACAATGGCGCATGGCTGTCCTCAATCGTAAAGGGATCATATGGATCATAATTTTCCTGCCAGTATTGACCGCCACCGATTTGCCAGGCGATAGTGTCGCACCGCGCCTGCTCGTTCCAGCCGTTTAAAACGCCCTTGAACCAGATAATCACCACAAATGCCAGCGATAGGACGAAGACGTTCAGCCAGGTCCGTAACCGGGCGCCCATCAAATTTCGATAAGCCAATTTCAGTGCTAACATAATATCCTCCCGGTTATTGTTTGACGATCTGTTCGTCGTTCGCCACTTTGCCATCAAGCAGGGTGATCTTGCGATGCAAGTACTGGATAACTTTGTCATCATGGGTGGCAAAGATAAAGGTCGTTTTCAGATCTCTGTTTAATTTTTCCATAGTTTGCAGAATATTATGTGAATTTTCGGCATCCAGGTTGGCAGTTGGTTCATCCGCCAGGACAATCTTGGGCGATTTGACCATAGCGCGGGCAATCGAAACACGTTGGCATTCACCGCCGGAAAGCTGCGCCGGACGGGACTTGCGCTTATCCTGAATACCAACCCACTCCAGCGCCTGATCCACCAGTTCACGCCGTTCGTCCTTTTCCATTTTTAACAGTAGTAAAGGCAGCTCGATATTCTCAAAAACATTGTACACCGGCAAAAGATTGTAAGTCTGGAAAATAAATCCCAGGTGGTGGTTTCGCAGCTGGGCTGACTGTCGGGCGTTGAGCGAGCCAATCGAAAGTCCAAGCACATGAGCTTCCCCTTGGGTAGGCACATCCAGCGAACCGACGATGTTGAGCAGGGTTGTTTTACCGGAGCCGCTCGGTCCTACGAGACCGGCAAATTCACCCTCACCGATGGTCAGGTTGATATCGTCCAGCGCCCGGAAATAACCGCGCCCGACCGGATAATCCTTGACCAGATTTTGAATCGTGATTAATTGACCATTTTTCATAATTCCATCCTCTCTTAGTTTACCGCAAAGACGCCAAGTTTTCCGCCAAGTTCGCTAAGTATATTAAGTATAAAAATATTATTCATCATCTACATTTCCTCTTTGCGTTCTTAGCGTATTCTCTGCGACCTTTGCGGTTTATAATTTATTAACGATCCGTCGTATTCCGTTTTTAATTAATGCGACATTGAAATTTATCAGTAATCCTAATTTGCATCCCGACAGTTTCAGGTAGGTTAGGATCTGCGCCATATGCACATCATTTAGCGCTTCTACCGATTTTATTTCAACAATCACTTTGTTATTTACAAATAGATCAATCCGATAGCCAATATCTAATTTTACTTCCTCATAGATTAAAGGAAGCGGCTTCTGCTTTTCAACATTTAACCTTTCTTTTTGTAATTCATAAAATAGACACTCTTCATACGATGATTCCAACAAGCCGGGTCCTAAAGCAGAATGAACTTTATATGCACAATTCACAATCACTTTGGAAATTTCGTTTTCCGTCAAGGTAGGTTTCTCCTTTTTACCGCATAGACGCTAAGTTCACCGCCAAGTTCGCTAAGTATACCAAGTATAAAAAAATAATTCATCATTTACATTTCCTCTTTGCGTTCTCAGCGCATCCTTAGCGCCCTTTGCGGTTATTAATGATTATAAATTAGCATGAAACGAACACCGAGGTCACCACCTGCGGTATTTATCGTCAATAATCTTATGTCCGGGAAATGAAACAACGCCAGGTTGATCATAATTTTATCGTAGGAGCGCTGCCAGCTGGCATTCTGGATAAAATCATCGGTATCCCAGGAATAAAATGCCATCAGCGAAAGGTTATCAAAAATTCCCAGCGGATAATTAAGCATTATTGCAGAATATTGGTATTCGAGATTCGATGATAGTAGTTCTTTGGCTGTTTGAACAATCATGTGTTCGGCGAGTAGATAGAGCCCATTCCCGATCCCAAACGTATAATCCATTCCAAGTGTTGACATTTTCGTAAAATAATCAGAATCTGATCTGTGGATGTCTTGGACAACAGTCTCAAACCAGGCGCCAACTATGATATCCCAGCGCCCATCTAAAGCAATTCGATTATCAAAATAAGTATGACTGGGAAAATATGTTTCCAAATCATAAGCATTCTCAAAAATTTCACGACGGTGAACTGTCAATGCCAACTCACCTGCCGGAACTGGCACTTGAATCCGTCCCCCATACTCTGGCATTGGCTTATCACTTCCGACCGCTTCGTATCCTTTTGGCTCTTTACATAATAACCCCCAGAGCCAGATATTGGCATTATTTAGCCAATAATAACGATAACGCAATCCCCAAACTCCCTCCGTAAAATTCAACGGGTCGGTCGGATTCTGACGATCGAACCACATCAAGGAACGCAGCAGCTGCGCTGGACCAAAATTGATTTTCTGTAAGCCGACCTGGATTTCCGACTGCCGGGTTGCATATCTCAAATTAAGACGATAAGGACGAAGATCATCACTAATTTCACCATCCTCGCGATTAATATACAGATAAAAAGATCCTTCGAAATCCACTAAGCGGTCCGAAGACAGTGAGTTCGATATTTGTAAATTGGGAATATATTGGATCCTGCCGCTGTGATACCAACTTCCTGCACGATTCCAGGCAATGCCCTGCAGGGATAATTGTCCCTTGAAATCCCTTTCTGCGGCAAATGTTAATGTCGGAATAATCAACGAAAGCATCCAATAGTGAATTTTCAAGAGTTGTCTTTCTCGGGTATTGGCATCAACCCATAATAGAGAAAATTATTGATCTCCAGGGCGAAATCGGTATAATTCGTATAAACCGCGGCTAATTGCTCGTTCTTAGCCAGTTCCATCATCATATTTATGACGGTAAGGAAAAATTCTGGGCGAATACTCTTTCTGACCTCACCCTTTTCCTGGGCCTTCCGGATGATTTCCATAAAGCGGGTCATAACCTCACCGAATATCTGGTTATAAAAATCCATCAATTCCGGAACCATATTCAAATAATCGCGAATATATTCGGAACCCATCTGCGAAGTAGCTTCTTCTTTCATCTTGATAATCATTTTGACCTTTTCGGCAAAGGGAACATCCTGCTGCTCCAGTTTATCCAGTTTTGCCCAGCTTTCGTCAATCATAACTTGCCACAGGTGCTTGATCAACTCGTTCTTATTGGCAAAATATTTATAAAAAGTCATTTTACTGGTGCTAGCAGCAGCACAAATCTCCTCTACCGTGACCTTCTTGAAACCAAACTGATTGAAGAGCTTTTCAGCTGCTTCGATGATTTGGGTTTTTTTCTTAGGTTCCTTTTCCATCTCTTTATCCTAATTTTACGAATTATTGATATTAATACAATATTCGTAAATATTCTACGACATCGTATACTGAATGTCAAGTATTATTTTACGATTTTCAAAATATTTTACGTATATCGTAAGCTATTAGGACAATCGTAATACTAATAAATTTTTACTGTTTTTATCCCGTTTGTAATGTAGTTTTCGATTAACAAAAAAATATTGACCTGTGGCAAAAGTCCTCCGCATCTGCGCATTTTTCATTCTTGGATTCTTAATCCTGTTGATAATTTTAAGTTTATTTGTGTGCTCCTCGCCCGGCGAAAACTGGATCCGGAAAACCGTTCAGAAACAGCTGAGCCAGATGTTTGAAGTACCAGTGAGCATCGGACGACTAAAAACTAACCTTATTAGTTGGCTTAAGATTGAGGATTTGCGGATTTCCCAAGCAGGTGAACAATCTATTCTGTATCTGAAAAGTGCCCATGTGCGTTATAATGCGTTTCGGTTGCTTCTCAAGTCCCTGAATCTTAAAAGCATCGATCTGGATAGTTTGAATCTTTCAATCGAAAGAGACAGCAGCGGTCGCTTTACTTTCGATTACCTGAATGACCTTCTTGCACCAGACACGACCGCATCCCCACTCTCAATTTCACTGCAACAGGTCAGTATGAAACGATCGTTTATACAATACAACGACCTGTCAATTCCTTTGAACGGACAGTTAAACCGAACATCACTTGACCTATGCCAAACTGCCGATTCTACTTACCAAATCCAATTGAATACCGGTCGTTCAGATTTTACTTTTGATCTAATCCCCATTGAGTTCGATTATATCCAGGCAAGTGTAGAATTAAAAAACGGGAATGTCTCCCTGGCAGAAATTTATATGACAGCGGCAGATTTAAAGTTTTCCAGTACCCTGAGCACCGCCTTGCCAGCCCTAAATGCTTCTATTAATATCTCTGGAAATCCACATTTATTCCTGAAAAGATTACTACCCGATCTCTTTGCGACTTTAGCTCCCTTGGAAGGCGATATTGAAACAAGGATTACCGCCATCGGTGATCTACCCTTGCCGGAGATAAATATATATTCGACAATATCCAAAATGACAATTGCAGGAATTGAACTCACCGAAGGTAAACTCGATGTATCATATAAATCTGATTCGTTGATAGTACGACAAATCAGGGCCAGGATAAGTGATGGTAGCATCACTGCGAGCGCACTCGTGCTCAACGACAGCCTGCTCCATCATTCTGCCGAGATAAAAATTGCCAACCTGAACCTGCAACCAATCTGGATGGCAGCCTTTTCTAATCCCCTGCTCAGGCACGGTCATCTGGACGCCTCTATATTAACTGAGGGCACTCTGCGGAACATAAGTTCACTTTCCTCCTCTGGGGATATTACACTTAGCCAATTAACGTTGGTTGATAAAAACGTTCATGATATTCTCCTGTCTTTCAAACTCCAGAACAGTCAACTCTTTGCCGAATTTCACAGCGATCTGAACCGCGGTAATGTTACTGCCAACCTGTTAAATAATCAGGTAACCGGTCAATATCTGCTTGATATTCATAATATTGAACCGCTAGCTCAGCTGGCAAACATCGCCGATGCTTCCGGTAAAATCAGTGTCAAAGGTTCGATTTCCGGATCTTATGAAAATCCAAAAATCGAAACATCATTATCAGTTTATAATTTATTGTATCAGAATTTCCCGGTTGATGAATTGACAGCCGAATTATTTTACCTAAAAAAGGAAATCACTATTAATATGTGTCATTTTCACGGTGAGTTGGCAGAAGTATCTTCGGCAGCGCCTTTTTATCTCGATCAACTGGCTGGCACTTACTCCTATCAAGGCGATTTTCAAGGTGTTGTACCAAATCTCACCGGAACACTGAAAGTAAAAATGTTTCAACCAGGTTATTCAGGATATCGGTTTGATAGCGGTCAGTTACTCGTAGAATTCCAGAATGATATCGTGAATCTGACAGATTTATCTTTAAACAAATCCAGCTGGCAATTTCACTCAGACGGTTCCTTTTCAATCAGTGAAATGAAAGCTCAGGCTGCCATCAGACTCCGATCTTTGGATCCAAACAGTTTGGATTTCGGACTCATAACCGGCTCCGCCGATTTACAGAATCTCAAAACCGTCATTATCAATTTGAATGGGGCGATGATTGATCTCAACCGCTTCCATTCTATTACTCCGGAGTTTCCGAACCTGATGGGCTATCTGGATTTTCAGATGACATTCACCGGTAATCTTGACAAACCGGAAATCCGCCTTCAGCCAGTTATCCGGAATTTCAATTTCAAGCACCTAAAATATGACAACATTTCTGCAGATATCCAGTTTAATGAAAATCAATTGACAATCGAGCAGCTTTTACTCATTAAACCAGATGAAGAGATTCACCTGGCTGCCTCCATTCCGATTACGAAAAGGAGCAGGCGATTCGCTATTGATAAAAGTTCTAATATTAATGGAATAATAAACGCCAGCAATATTGATCTCGATCAGTTTAATCCTTTGATTCCATCCGATTTATATATCCAGGGCAAATCCAACCTGGGAATTGCCATCACCGGTACGATAAATAAACCAATCTGGAACGGTACAATATCAGTTAAAAATGGAAAAATTCAATGGGCAGTTGAGCAGAACCACTTGACAGATGTAAATATAAACATCAATCTCCGTAAAGATGAAATCCATGTTGAAGAACTTTCAGGATCCTATTCAAATATTCCGTTTTTCATCCAGTCAACATTTACTACCCGGGATTGGAAACGATTTAAAAACAGCAGCCTGGTTCGAATTAATAATAACAAAATCATGATTGTGAAGGGTAGTTTCGATCAAAAAGCAGCCGACTTAAAAGCCGATTTTGAAGACGTGCACCTGGCGGATTTTACAACACTACTGCCCGCTATCTATGCTCTGCAGGGTTCGGTTAATGGTGAAATTAACTTATCCGGCAGTTGGCAAAATCCGGATATAACCGGTCAGATTAAAATCGAAAAGGGGTATTTGCAGGTAAGTTCCAATTCACCTCCGGTGAAAAATTTGACACTCCGGGCATCGTATCGAAATTCCCGGTTAGAACTGGAAAAACTCAGTGGCCTTGTCCATGAAATGCCTTTCACCGCTAGTGGAAATCTAGATTTTGAGAATCAAAGTGAATTTGCCGGAACCTTGCGATTAAATATTAAAGATCGTGAGACACTGAGAACAACCGCAAAAATTCAAAGAGGACAAATTAATGTCAATCTTGCTGTTGATCAATTTGACCTTTCTCTGATGCAAAGTTTTACATCTGAAGGTTTTATCACAAGGGGTTATCTCTCCTCACAGATTAATGTTTCCGGCACCCCCGCGAAACCGGGATTGAAGGGCTATATCGGTCTGACAGATGGTTTTCTTCAGATGAGTGAAAATTCACCGCCGCTTGAGCAGCTGCAGTTACAGATAGTACTACAAGATACTATACTTGAGTTTCAGCAGTTTTCTGGCATCCTGCAGAATTCCCCTTTTACCATTGAGGGACGTTTAAAATGTTTCGACTGGCAAAGATTTCAGATTGGCTCCACTTTCAATCTTGCCAATCAGAAAATCGTCAACATCAACGGCCTTTTCGGAAGAGATACTCTTGACATTCAACTAACTATTGACAGTCTTGATCTGTCCCTGGCAAAAGCTTTTACCCAAAATATTCATGACATCCAGGGTCAGCTAATTTCAAACCTGATGGTGACCGGAAAACCCCTAAAACCACACATCACTGGCAATTTCAATATCCTGAATGCCAGCATTGAAATTGATACCAGTTATCCCGGAATTGAATCAATTAACCTGTCAAGCTCTTTTCAGGATACCTTTTTCACATTGCATTCCCTGAACGCTCAGGTCAGGGGAATACCTATTCAAAGCCACGGGACTATCAGCACCCGTCATTTTGAGAATTACCACGTGAATCTCGACATAGCTCTTTATAACACAGATTTTGCCCGAACAGATCTCTTATTAACACCATCTAACATTAACGGATTCGCAGAGATCAATAATCTAGACCTGAATCATTTTCAGCCTCTTTTGAAATCTATCGAACGACTCAACGGAAAAATGAACGCATCGCTGAATATTTCCGGCAATATAAACTCCCCACAGTTTTCAGCCAATGCAAATATTTCCGGCGGTCTGCTTCAGATGCGGCATATTCCGCACCCGATTGATTCCATTGAAGCATCTATTACAGCCTCAGATACACTTTTCCAGATTGACGCGTTATCGGCATCCGTTGGTGGTCTGCCGGTCCAGATATCCGGCAAAATTAGCAACTGGCAAACCCGTCATTACAGGCTGGATTTAGAGATGAAAAGCCGCGACCAGAAGATACTTAATGCAGATGGTATTTTCGAACCAAAATACAACGATCTGACTGTCGCCATATCTGAGTTCGATCTGGCAGTACTCAAACCATTCACTCCCCTTTACCGCCTGGAAGGTCAGCTTAATTCGGCAGTCCAAATTACCGGAACGCCGGCGAATCCCCGCTTCAATGGGACAATCCAGCTGAATCAGGGATTACTGCAAACAGATTTCAGGCAACCACCTATAGATAATCTAAATATTGACGGGCAAATGGTAGACAATGACTTTCGCATAAACCGCCTGCTTGGTCGCTACCAGTCAAATGAATTCAACATCGCCGGTAACATCAATCTGGAAGAACGTCGGACGGTTGCCGCCCAACTGACTTTTTATCTGAACAACCGCCCGATTACCACGCTTACCGGCTATGTAGATCCCCATAAAATTGACACTCGCCTTGTGATCAACAATCTAGACATCAGCTCTTTCAAAGATTTTCAGCCTGATATTTACCAATTATCCGGTTTGCTGAATGCTTCACTCAACCTGACCGGTGTACCGGAGCGCCCCAAAATTGGCGGCGAAATAACATTCCAGAACGGCGAATTCCAGCTCAATCCGGAGACCCCCGCCATAAGCTCGATATCTCTAAAAACTGCTTTTCAGGACACACTCGCTAATGTGGAATATTGTCGTGCAATTGTCCAAAATACGAGCTTAGAACTGAACGGTCGGCTCGCTTCCCGAGATTGGCAATCCTTCTCATCAAATCTCAACATTCTGGTGAATAATGGATTAGTAGTTGCTGCCAGGGGGTACTTTGATCCGGAAAATATCCAAATGCAGCTTCAAATGCTTGATTTAAAAATTAGCTATTTTCAACCCTTTATTACGGAATTCAAAAAGATTAATGGCGATATAAGCAGTCTGATAGAGATCAGCGGTCCAATATCTAAACCCCATATCAATGGCAGCGCCCGCATCAACGGTTTATGTTTTCAACCAAGAATGATTGATGAAGTTTTTACCGATGGCATAATCAGCTTACGATTTGAGCAAACCCGATTTTATCTCGATACTCTCGCCCTTCAATTGAATAAGGGAACAATTCAAAGCTCCGGCTATTTTGCTTACCGCAGAAATGACATCAGCGATCTGGAGCTTAACACTACCATGAAAAACATTAGCATCAATCGTAAAAAACAGTATCAGGTAGCCCTGAAATCCTCGACGCTCCGGCTCTGGCGGCAGAATAATTTTTATAACCTCGACGGTGATGTCGTGTTCGACGAAACCCGGCTACAATATAATGTTCAACCCAAAACCCTGATATCTATAGTACAGAGTTCCCGGCGACCAAGCGGAGAACCATTGCCCCTGATGCAGAAAATCCGGTTGAATGTGCGGATTCGGGATAGTAAAAATATCTGGATAGACAATAATCTGGCACGGGTCCGGCTCCGACCTGAAATTGGCATCATTGGAACTGCCGCGAAAACCAATATCTCCGGCCGCTTGAAAATCGAGGAGGGTTATATCCTGTATCTCGATCGAAAATTCAAAGTCAAGCAAGGTATTATAGATTTCATTGACCCTAATACCATTAATCCGATCATTGATTTTACCGCCGAGTCGGAAATCAAGAGTTATCAGACTCTATCCCAAAAAGCCTATACCGTAACAATCATAATTAGCGGACCGCTGGATGAAGTCGTCTTTGATCTGCAATCTCAACCGTCTCTGGATAAATCGGACATCATTGCATTACTGACTTTTGGTGCCACCAGAGAGGAGCTGGTTGGACGAGATACCGATTCACGCGGTGGTGTCGGAACCGCAATCCAGGAACGCTTGACTGAATACTCCAGTCAGCGCATTTCAAGTTTTACCTCCGCGAAAGTAGGAACCTTATTGGGTTTGGAAGAGATGTCCCTCGAGGGTAATCTATTTAATTTTGGCAAGACCTGGGGACCGCAGCTGTTGGCCTCCAAGAAATTATCCGAGCGAATGTCGGTTACCTATTCAACTACTGTCGGACACATGAATGATCAGAATGTTCGGCTGGATTATAAGCTGAATGAAAAATTTTCACTGGAGGGTCAAACCGATCAACGTGGTCGCGCCGGTATGGATTTGAAATATAAACTGAAATTCAAGTAATGAAACGATCCTTAATCATAATAATTCTAATCTCTATTTCGGGGAGCATCCTCTACGCAATTCCGCCGTCTAAAAAAATCCGTTTTAAGGTCAAATCGGTCAGCTATCAGGGCAATAAAAAATATTCCGCCAGTCAATTGAATAAAGTCATATTATCCAGACCATCTTCTATTATTAATCCGGTCTATTATATTGATGATATATTTCAGGATGATCTGAGAGGTTTACCACTTTTCTACCAACAGAACGGTTACCTTGAGGCGAAAGTAACAAACTATAATGTCAGTCTGGATTCGGTAAAAAGGGCGGCCAGGATTTCCTTCACTATAGAAGAGGGTAAGCTGACTCGCATTGAAGGCATCAGTATCCTCGGGAATTCCATTATTACCGATCAAGATATACAGGTGGCAATTCCCATCAAAGAAGGGAAAGCTTTAAAGAGCAAGGAGATCGAAAATTCTACCCTGATCATTCTCCGAAAATACGCTGAAATCGGTTATCTGGACGCCGATATTAAACCGGATGTTCGGATCAACAGTGAAGCTCATACCGCCTTGATTGATTTTATTATTGAAGAAAAGGGCCAGTATAAAATAAGTAAAATCAGCATATCAGGACTGGAGAAATCCAAATCGTTTATTCTGACTCGGGAATTGAATTTTAAAGCGGGGGAAATTGTCAATTATTCCAAACTGCTCCAATCTCAACGACAGCTTTATCTAACCGGACTGTTCGAGAGCGTTTTCATCCGACCTATTCCGCCCGAAAATGACATGCCCAACACCAAGGATATTCTCATTGAAACAAAAGAAAAAACGTTTGGGGAATTCAATGTATCGGTGGGCTATGGCACTATCGAGAAAATACGAGGCAAGACCGAGATTTCATACAACAATTTGCGGGGAAGCGCCCAAAAATTGGGACTCATCTTCAAACTCAGCTTTATCAATCGCGGTATCGAGCTGTCCTTTACCGAACCCTGGACCTTTCATACCCGCTGGCGAACAGATTTAGCAACAACCTACGAATATTTAAAAGAACCGGGGTACGATCTGACTCGTTTGGGTGCCCGGATTGCAATCGGTAGAAAATTCAGAGAACATTCAAACAGCACCATAACCTACCGGTACGAAAACGATAAATTAAGTCAAATTAAGGTCCCGAACATTCCTGCGGAAATGAAGAGTAATATCCGTGCCCTGAAACTATCACTAATTTTCGACAATCGCGACAATCTCTTCAATACCACAAAGGGAACATATATCGAATTCAGTAATGAATTAGCGGGCTCCTTTCTGTATGGAACCAATTCCTTTTTTCGTTCAAACCTGCTGATGAAAAAATTCCTCTCGGCTGGAATCAATACGTTCATCGGAACTCATCTTGACCTGGCCTGGATTGATGCTGCCGGGGGACTCTCCTCGATCCCATTATATGAAAGGCTGTATGCCGGTGGACCAAATGCATTACGGGCTTTCGATTATCAGACCGTTGGACCGGTTGAAGTGGACGATGAAGGCAATTTTATCCCTTCTGGCGGTAGATACAGCCTGGTCTGGAATGTCATTGAAATCCGCCAGTCTGTATATAAATCCTTTGGTCTGGAAGGTTTTGTTGACTTGGGCAATGTCTGGAAATCGCCGAAAGATGTAGCCCTTTCGGATATTCGTCACAGCCTTGGTATTGGAGTCCGATATAATTCACTAATAGGTCTGGCACGTATGGACTATGCCGTTAATTTGTCACCCCAGTCCGGTGAAGATAAAGGCAAAATATATTTCAGTATGGGACAGGCTTTTTAGCAGGGAATTAATACCTGGTAATATGGGAAATACCCTTCCAGGCTCCCCAAGACCGGCGGTCATTTCACTACCGGATTAAATTGGAGTATTAAAAGACCGATTCCAATTTTTTATAATCAGCTCTTTAACAGGCGAAAATATAGCTTCAAGTAGCTTTGAGCCGATTTACTCCAGGAGTATTCCGCCTGCATTCCATTAAGCATCAGCCGATGCCAACGCTCTTTATTATTATAAACCTGAACGGCTTTCTGCACGGTTTGAATCAACGCCTCGGCGGAATAATCATCAAAAAGAAAACCGTTGCCTTTTTTGGTAGTCCATTGAAAGACTGTATCCGCTAAGCCTCCAGTTTTATGAACCACTGGTACGGTACCATATTTGAGCGCATTCATCTGGGCGATACCACAGGGTTCATAGCGTGAGGGCATCAGGAACAGATCACTTGCCGTCAGGATTTGGTGGGCTGCCCTCTGATTGTAACCGCTCATAAAATGAAATTTGCCCTGAAAACGCTGTGCGAAATCCATGAAAGCAGTATGATAGCTATCATCGCCGCTGCCCAGGATAATCATTCCCGCATCCAGTACCAACAGCTGTTCCATGCTCTCTAATATAATGTCAATCCCTTTCTGCTCCACCAGGCGGGAAATCATACAGATCAGCGGCTTGGTGACAAGTTCTGCTTTCAGGTTAAAATCCTTAATCAATTTTTTCTTATTGACGAGTTTGCCTTTTAAATTTTCCGCCGAATAGGTCTGGTAAATCAGGGTATCCTTGCTCGGATCCCACTCACCATAGTCGGCACCATTGAGAATCCCTCCCAGCGGATATTTCCGATTTCTCAAAACACCACCCATTCCGGCGTTGATCGTTTCATCCTTCATCAGTTCGAGAGCATGCGACGGACTGACCGTATTTACACCATCGGCAAAAATAATCCCGGCTTTCAGCGGATTGATTTTCCCCCACCATTCCAGTGCTCCCATCGGTATAAAGAGCTCATCCGGCAGATCGAACAACGATCTGTTTTCCATGGATATCATTCCCTGGTAGGCGATATTGTGCAGGGTAAGCAAGGTCCGGGAGTTCGTGTAATAGGACCCGTAGGTAGGCAGGTATTTCAAATAGACAGGAACAAGAGCCGCATGATTGTCGTGGCAATGCAGAATATCCGGTTTCCAGCGCAGATGAGTCGGCAATGCCAGGGCAGCTTTGGAGAGTAATAAAAAGCGTTCGTGGTTATCAGCATAAGCCAGTCCGCCATCATCGGCATAGACATTGCGTCCAGCATAATACTGTTCATTTTCCAGAAAGTAGACTTGCAGATTTTTGTTTTCCGGAGACTCCCAACTCAAAATTGTACAGGTCTGTTCCTTATTACCAATGACTTCTTTGAAACACAAGTCGGTCTTTTTCAAAGCAAATTTTTCACGATCAATAATTCCATAGGCGGGAGTAATTACCCTGACATCTATGCCCATATTTGCCAGTGCTTCAGATAACGCTCCGGCAACATCACCCAAACCGCCAACTTTTGAAAATGGAAACATCTCTGCTGTAACAAAAAGAACCTTCATCAATAAATCTCCTTTTTTTGCACACGTCTGTGAATTAAAATTTCATTCAGGCAACTAATGTGCACCAGTAGCGAAAATCAAGATCAGGGAAAACATTATCGTCCCGTTCGATCCGGCTAAGATATTCTTCGGCACCTTCATCCAGTTGACCATTCTTTAAATAACTACCAAGAATTTCGTCAATTTTATTAATTCGTTCACTATGATTAACGACCCGCAGTTCGGCATAATCCCGCGCACTCCAGGTACTGATCAGAAACTGCCAATCGGAACTTTCCAGCAGCAGGAGCTGCCGCGCTATGGTGTTTAACAACCGGCAAATTGTGTCATCGGTTGTATCTTTATGCTGATCCGCTAACTCCCGCATTCGATCTTCGGCTGCATAGACATGTTTCCAGGTCCAGTGCGTCCATTCATTCAACCAGATATAATGGAAACCACCCTGACCCCAGGAGCCTTCCGGCAGAGAAATTGAAACCGTGGGCTGATGATCTTTCAGGTGTTTCCCCAAAGTGACTTTTTTAATATCGGAATTTCCCTGCAGTTTCCGAATTACCTTGCTCAACCAGCGCGGTCCTTCATGCCACCAGTGCCCAAATAGTTCGGTATCGAACGGTGCCGTCAGCATGCCGGTCTTGCCGGTTGCGTCATAATGTTCACACAGGTTTTTGTTAATAACTTCCACAAAATGAGACGCCTGGTTCTCCAAAGCCTCCTCCACATCATCGGGATAATATTCGTGTTTATCCGCCAGATCGGCTTTGGCGCTGGTGACTTTCCAGTAGCGATGGCCGCCCGGAAAATGTTTTTTATGAAAATCCAGGTAGCGTCCGTCGCCGGGATAGCCCCACTCACCACTCCAGACTTGCAGTGCAGATTCTTCATGACGACCGTAGACTACTGCCGCCCGGCTCGTGCCGGTAGAGGTAACCAGATAATTATCAAAGATCGAACGCTCCTTGACCTCCTCCAGTGGTTTCCAGTTCTGCTCGAATTGTTTCCAGAGTTGCTTCAATGATTTGTAACGGTCAATATATACTCCGCGGCTGACACCGCCCATAATCAAGGGTTTATCGGCAATAAAATATTGAATGTCATATTTGTAAAGAAACTCCTCAATACCACGGCGATAAAATTGTTTGGAATATTCCGGAACCGGCGAAGTCCATTCATAAGCCGGACGATAGGCACATTCCGGCAGCCAGATGCCTTTTGGATCACGTCCGAAATGCCGCCGGTAGGTTTCCTTTCCGATACGCACCTGGGCATCAATGGATTCATCGGTACCAAGCAAAGGGAAATAACCATGAGTTGCAGCAGATGTAATAATCTCAATGTGACCATCATCCTGCAACTTCCGGAATTGAGTTAGGAGGTCGCCGTAGTACACCTCTTCAAATATCCGCTTGATCTCTTCGTAATACTCTTCCCAATGGATTGCCAGTTCGGTAAGATGCCGGGCTTTAATTTTGGAAAATTCGAGCATGTTCTCCTGAGCCGCATCAATCTTCTGGTCGAGATAGCCAATAAAACCGTGCTTGAATTTATCCGCTGCCAGCTGCTCAGCCAGAATGGGTGTAATACCCAGAGTGACTTTAGGTTGAATGCCCTCGGCAACCAGAGCCTCTAATTCGCGTAAAATCGGCATATAAGTTTCAGCCGCAGCCTCGTAGAGCCAGTCCATCCCATGCGGCCATTCACCATGATTGATGACATAGGGTAAATGACTGTGCAGCACAAACGTAAAATAGCCTTTCATTACTTCCTCATAAACGTTCTAAAAATCATCCAACTTGTTACGAGTGCTAAATTAAGATATTTTCAGATTAAAAAGTAGAATAACTCAAAGAATCTGCTGATAATCAGCAAGCGAGATATTGTAAAGGTACTTTAGTTTAATTTTTAGTTTACGATGAAAAAGAAAAATGTTATTAATTTATCTCTG
>CAZJIU010000018.1:1948-32178 GCA_964546145.1 uncultured bacterium | reverse complement strand
CCCAACAAGAAAGATATCGCATCCCCATAAACCAGATCGCTATCGGCAGCGGCAAAGCTCATATTCCAGAGGGCATCCTCGGTAAGTGTGTCATGATCAGTAGCGGTAGTAAATTGCGGAGCGTCGTTAACATTAGCCACGATCAGATGAAATTGCTGTTCGATGATCGCGCTGTTGCCATCATCAAATTTGATAGTTATCAGAGAAGTATCAACATCATTATTCGACGGAGTTCCACTCAGAATTCCGGTGAGCGTATTCAGACTCAGCCAGGTGGGTGCCCCGCTGAGACTGTAGGCTGCTGAGCCCTGAGCTTCGTCATCGGCATTCGCATCATAGCTGAATAATTCATTTTCCTCGGCAATGCTGTCCACAACCGTTGAGGTAAACACCGGCGAGCGATTTGATACCGTGATAAAGAAAGACTTCATATCGGTGCCGCCGTTTCCGTCGTCAACTTTGATTTGCAGACCGATGGGATCAGTTACATGCTGGTTCAACGGGGTTCCGCTGATCTGCCCGGTGAGTGAATCAAGAACCAGCCATTCGGGAGCACTGCCGACAAATTTATATTTCGTCGCGCCCTGACCTTCATCATCACTGGCAAAATTATAGGAAAAGGCATTATCCTCGGTAATCGTAGTGTCGTTGAAAGTCGCGGTAAAGTGAGGTGTATGGTTGATAACCCTCAGAGTATATATCAATGTGTCAAGCCCACCCTTACCGTCATTAACCTGAATTTTCACAATGGTACCTGTGGTAACATGCTGATTCAGCGGAGTACCGCGCAGTAGACCGGTAATGGCATTCAGACTCAGCCAGGCAGGTTTCTGCAAGGCGCTATAAATCATGGCGCCCTGTCCTTCATCAGAACAGTCAATATTTACAGAATAGAGAGAATCCTCGGTGATGCTGGTCGGCGGCACAGTGACAATGACTGGCGGCGTATTAATTACATTTATAATAAAATCCAGTGTATCAGAGGCGCCAAGCTCATCACTAACCTTGACCGATACCGAATTGTCGCCAACGTGATTATTAAGAGGCGTACCATAGAGACGACCAGTCGAACTGTTAATGGATAACCAACCTGGATTAACCAGCAAACTAAAAGTATTCGTCCCAGAATTATCATTAAGCGTCAGATTGTAATCATACAGGCTGTCTTCGTCAATCGTGCTAAGCGGTGAGCCAACAAAATGGGGAGCATCATTTTCTACGGTGATTTGGAAAGTCAACGAAGCAAAACCGGGAGTGGCATCGGCAGCCTGAATGGATATTGTGTAATTACCGACATCGCTGTTTTGGGGCGTACCAGTCAGCTCGCCGGTTACCGGATCAAGCGTCAACCAGCCGGGCAACGGAGTCAAATTAGTGTAAGTCACCCCGCCGGCAAACTCGTCGTCGCAATCCAGATCAATCAGGACAATACTGCCCTCCATGACAGTAGTATCGGTCCGGGCATAAAAAACCGGATTAATGTTTGCGACATTAAGCGGAACATTCAGGGTATCCCGACCACCTTTGCCATCCGAGAATTCAACAACCACCGAATCACTGGTCCCAACAAAACTATTATCCGGAGTGCCCCTAATAACACCGGTAGCTGTATTCTGGATAGCTAACCAAGCAGGTAGGTGCAGGGAGCTGTATGCTGCCGGTCCTTGCCCTTCATCATCGGCCGAGAGATCAAACGTAAACAGCGAATCTTCGATCGCATCGAAAGAAGTCTCGTCAGTCAGGAAAATTGGCACCCGATTGACAACCGTGATACTCCAGGACTGCAATTGATATGCACTATTAGTATCCTGCACTTTGACCTGGACTGAGACTAATGCTCCAACATTGCTATTATCTGGCGTCCATTGAATTATCCCGGTGGTAGAACCAATGGTCATGCCAGCTGGGTAAGTAATCAAGGAATAACTCAGATCATCACCATCGGGATCGTTGGCACTAAGATTGTATTTGTACAAACTATCTTCATGGGCAGTAGTCAGTGGTGAGGAGCTAATCACTGGAGCATCATTTGTATTAATAACGGTAACAGAATAGATGCGCTGGGCAGTGCCGCCATTACCGTCATTGATCTGAACTGAAAAACTGGCAGTACCGACATCATCGTTAGTCGGGGTACCGGAAATAACGCCGGTCGAAGGATCTATTGATAACCAGGCTGGATAACCGTCAGGAAAGGAGTAAACCGATTTGCTATCCTCATCGGTACTCTCAAGGTCAGCCGAGAAAGCCAGGTCCTCGGTTGCATTAAAAGGTCCGGCGGCAATCATTGCCGGGGCGCTGTTATGAACCCGAATATAGACTTTTACAGTATCAGTGGAACCGGGCTGATCCTCAAAAATAATTCTAAAGGAATCTAAACCAACATCGAGATTGACCGGATGCAGCTGTATTGTACCTGTTGCTGACTCAATCAGTGTGACCCAGCCGGGATTATCCAACCCATTTACCCGGTAAACTGCCGCATCGCCAAGCCCCTCATCAGTCGCAGTAAAATTCACGGTATAGGTCGAATCTTCCCAGATCACGAATGTATCAGCACTCGCCGTGACCGTTCCCGCTGGCAGAAAATCACCGGCAACCAGCGGATTGATGCTTGCCGCTGCATTGGTAACGGTAATGTTAAAAGTATGTGTAATTGATGAATTAGCAATATCGGCAGCCTTGACCGTTATGGAGTTGATTCCCACCTGGCTGTTATCCGGCGTCCAGTTGATTACACCGGCGCCGGCGCCAATTGTCATTCCCGATGGTGGGCTGAGCAGCGAGTAGGTCAGGGCATCCCCATTGTCTAAATCAGCATCGGTCGCAGAGATGGTTACTGAGTAAAAGCTATCCTCACTAATGGTAGCATCATTTGGCACTGAGAGCCAAGTTGGACTGTTATTAGTATTAATTACAGTGTAGTAAAATTCCTTCTGAGTGGTGCCGCCATTGCCGTCATTGACGCTAACTACAAAAGGCTCGTCGCTAATAACATCAGCATCGGCGGGCGTACCGCTAAGTAAGCCGGTAGTTGGTCCAAGGCTCAGCCAGGATGGCTTACCACTGACAAAACTCCAGCTAATCGTGCCATCGTCATCATCACTGCTCGCCAACTGCTGCGTAAAAGATACCCCTTCAGTCGCAGTAAAGGGCCCTTCAGTCAATATCGCCGGCGCAACATTCTCCACCCGCAGGTAAACCATGATCGTGTCCCGCGATCCCGGCTGATCCTTGAAATACACCTGAAACGAATCCAAGCCCACATCGCCATTAGTCGGTGTCAAACTGATTACCCCGGTAGCAGCATTCGACAAACTGATCCAGTCAGGATTAGCAAAATCATCAAAACTATAGGTGCTCTGTGCTCCAACCCCCTCATCCGGTGAACTCAAATTCAATGTATATGTTGTGTCCTCTTTAAGATAAAACGTATCCGCCACTGCCGTTACCGCCGCTGACGGCGTAAAATCCCCAACTGCCAGCGCAGTTATCGGGGATGCCACATTGGTCACCTCCAGGGTATATGACTGGGATGCATAACCACCAGCCAAATCGGTCGCTCTGACCGTAATCGAATGTGAACCTACATTAGCATTGGTCGGCGTCCAGGATATCACCCCGGTAGCCCCAACAATCGCCATTCCTGTTGGCTTCTGGGTCAGACTATAGGTAACAACATCGCCGGCATCCACATCACTGGCCGAAACGGTAATACTATAAGCCGCATCCTCAGCCGTCGTGCCCGACGGAATAACCGCCAACACCGGAACGTCATTGACATTCTTAACATCCAACGTCCAATTGGCACTGATCACTACGGATGAATCATCGGTAGCAGTTGCCGTCACATTATGCAAACCAACGTCATCATTGGTCGGTGTCCACTCGATCACACCAGTATTGCCATCGATCATCATCGCCGCCGGCTTGACAGTCAGGGCATAAACCAGATGATCGCCTAAGTCAATATCGGTCGCCTCAATGGTGACGGTGTACAATTCATCTTCATTGGTCTCAACCGTGCCACCAGGCACCGATACCCAGGTCGGACTATCATTGAGATTCTTGACCTGTAAGGTCCAAGATGAAGTAATCGCCGCTGACCCACTATCAGTTACCTTGACGGTAATGGTATGACTGCCAACCTGACTATTGGTCGGCGTCCAACTGATTACTCCTGATGATGAATTGATCGTCATCCCGGTCGGGGGGCTGAGCAGCGAATAAGTCAATACATCCCCGGCATCGGAATCGGTGGCATCAACATCGGTGGTATACGGATCATCCTCGTATATATTTATTGTACCTGAAGGAACCACTACCCATGACGGTGAAGAATTAACATTTAGAACGGTATAATCAAATGATTTCTGCGCTGAGCCACCATTACCATCATCAACCTGAATAATAAAACTCGCATCGGCAATTACATCATCATTGCCGGGCATACCTAATAATATACCGGTGCTTGGTCCAAGGCTCAGCCAGGATGGCTTACCACTGACAAAACTCCAGCTAATCGTGCCATCGTCATCATCACTGCTCGCCAACTGCTGCGTAAAAGATACCCCTTCAGTCGCAGTAAAGGGCCCTTCAGTCAATATCGCCGGCGCAACATTCTCCACCCGCAGGTAAACCATGATCGTGTCCCGCGATCCCGGCTGATCCTTGAAATACACCTGAAACGAATCCAAGCCCACATCGCCATTAGTCGGTGTCAAACTGATTACCCCGGTAGCAGCATTCGACAAACTGATCCAGTCAGGATTAGCAAAATCATCAAAACTATAGGTGCTCTGTGCTCCAACCCCCTCATCCGGTGAACTCAAATTCAATGTATATGTTGTGTCCTCTTTAAGATAAAACGTATCCGCCACTGCCGTTACCGCCGCTGACGGCGTAAAATCCCCAACTGCCAGCGCAGTTATCGGGGATGCCACATTGGTCACCTCCAGGGTATATGACTGGGATGCATAACCACCAGCCAAATCGGTCGCTCTGACCGTAATCGAATGTGAACCTACATTAGCATTGGTCGGCGTCCAGGATATCACCCCGGTAGCCCCAACAATCGCCATTCCTGTTGGCTTCTGGGTCAGACTATAGGTAACAACATCGCCGGCATCCACATCACTGGCCGAAACGGTAATACTATAAGCCGCATCCTCAGCCGTCGTGCCCGACGGAATAACCGCCAACACCGGAACGTCATTGACATTCTTAACATCCAACGTCCAATTGGCACTGATCACTACGGATGAATCATCGGTAGCAGTTGCCGTCACATTATGCAAACCAACGTCATCATTGGTCGGTGTCCACTCGATCACACCAGTATTGCCATCGATCATCATCGCCGCCGGCTTGACAGTCAGGGCATAAACCAGATGATCGCCTAAGTCAATATCGGTCGCCTCAATGGTGACGGTGTACAATTCATCTTCATTGGTCTCAACCGTGCCACCAGGCACCGATACCCAGGTCGGACTATCATTGAGATTCTTGACCTGTAAGGTCCAAGATGAAGTAATCGCCGCTGACCCACTATCAGTTACCTTGACGGTAATGGTATGACTGCCAACCTGACTATTGGTCGGCGTCCAACTGATTACTCCTGATGATGAACCAATTATCATTCCTGTGGGGTATTGGACAAAACTATAGACCAAGTTTTCGCCCACATCTACATCACTAGCGGTCACGGTTACGGAATAAGGCGCATCTTCCCAAATAGTGATAGTCCCACTTGGTACAGAGGTCCAGGTAGGGGCATCATTGACATTCCTAACAATAAAAACAAGGGTTTTGGTCGCCGTACCGCCATTGCCATCATCAACCTGAATGGTAACATCCACACCATCGGTTACATCATCGTTGTTTGGTCGGCTTGATTTACTGGTAATTTCCCCGGTAGAAGAGTTTAGATCAAACCAGCCCGGATCACCAGAAATCACCGAATAGGTAATCGTTCCGCAACCTTCATCGGTAGAATTCAGATCGAGGCTGAACTCACTGTCCTCAGTTGCCACAACCGAATCGGGCGGATTAATAAAACTGGAAATGACATTCTGAACCCGCAAATATACTCTTTTATTAGCACTACCACCGTTACCGTCGGAAAAGGTAACGTCGAGGTAGTCCAGACCTACATGGCGGTTGTCGGGTCTCCCGGAAAATGTACCATTTATTAAGTTTTGGGTCGTCAGCCAGACTGGCTTATGGTTGACGACATATGAAGCCGATCCGCCATCGCCCTCATCAGAGGCAGTGAAATTGATCGAGTAAATCAGATCTTCGGTAAGGTAAAATGTATCCACCACCGTGGAATAGGGACTGGAAAGGGTAAAGCCACTAATTACCGGCGGATTGTTGGCAATTGTTAGGGTGTACTCAAGGGTATCTTTTCCACCGTTATTATCAGTAGCAAGGATGCCAATAGTATGGCCACCAACAGACTTGTTTTCCGGAACCCCGCTGAGCAGCCCGGCAGTGGATAGTGACAGGTTGGTGGGCAGCGAATATAATGAAGTATAAATTACATGACCCCAGGCATCGTCTTCAGTGGTGAATTGAAATGAATAATTGGCATCTTCGGTTACAGTGGTAGTAGGACTCAAACTGGTAAATGTCGGAACACGATTGGCAACAATAATATTAACATTCAAATTGGCAATTCCACCATTGCCATCCTGGTAACGGATAGCAAGCGGATAAGTACCCACATCAGTGTCTCCTGGTGTACCGGAAAGAACCCCGGTCGTGCTGTTAACCGTTACCCAATCAGGCGCAGTTGTAAGATTGTACCCGTTACTGCCGGGACCTTCATCGCCCTCATCACTGGTAGTTATCTCCCAATTTAGTGCCTCGTCTTCGGTTATCGTAATATTAGCCGTTGTTGAAAAAACAGGTAGGCTATTGTTAACAACAATTTCCAAACGTTTTTCACCATAACCACCATGATCGTCAGTGATGCGAATAATAATCGAATCCGATCCAACCTGGGAGTTGATTGGCGTCCCAGACAATTGCCCGGTTAGCGTGTTGATACTTAACCAAGCTGGTTTATCGCCGATAATCGAGAAGGTATGATCGCCCTGATTAGCAGGAATGTATTCAATCTGAAAAGAATAAAGTGAGTCCTCGGTAGCCGGATCGAGCACCGCGGTTGTGATCGCCGGATTAATGTTAGCAACCGTAATGACCCAGGATTGGGTGGCATATCCACCGTTGCCGTCATCAACGCGCACTGTTACCGGATGATCTCCCACCTCGGGATTATCCGGTGTACCCTGAATTTTTCCGGTACCGGAATTGATAGTCAGCCAATCCGGTGCGGTTGTCAGGGAATAGACCACATCACCAATTCCTTCTTCGTTTGACTCGACATCATATTGATAAAGAACATCTTCCGTTGCCGTGGTTGGCGCCGTACTGGTAATCACCGGGTTGTTATTTGTGACCGTAACCTTAAAACTAATCGAATCAATTCCGCCATAACCATCTGAACAGGAAATGTCAAAATCATGAACCCCAACTTGGGCATTCGTCGGAGTCCAGGTAAAAATCCCATCGTTGACCGAAGATTCAACACCGATCGGAGCTCCCAGAATACCATAATTAACAATTGGATTGCCCTCGTCATCAGTATCCAAATCAATTGTCAGTAAATTGTCCTGGGCAATCGTGGTGTCAGCCTGGGACTCAAACACCGGGGCACGATTAATGACGTTCAAGTCGTATGTATGATTAACAATACCGCCGTGGCCATCATTAATCACCACCCAGACCGTATTATCGCCAATATTACTGTTATCCGGTGTCCCGGTTAACAGTCCGGTACTCGTATTTAGCGAAAGCCAGGAGGGATGAACTTGCCAACTGTAAACCGCTCCTATCCCCTCATCGTCACAATTAATGTCATAGCTATATTCGCTGTCCTCATTCACGCTGGTTACCGGAGTCGTAAGATTAGCTGGCGCTCTGTTAGTAACATTAATCGAATAAGACACCGTATCACCGGCACTGCCGTCCCAGACGTAAACGGTAACCGCATTATTACCCACATGGCGATTATCGGGTGTACCGCGCAGCACACCAGTAGAAATATTTAGATTAAGCCAGGAAGGCAGGTTGGTGGTATGGTAGGTTATTGTTCCCTGGTCGTTTTCGTTGGAAGTAAATTTATAAGAATACAAATTATCTTCCTGAACCTCGTAAATGAGATGGGTAGTGTCAATCACTACCGGATCGTTGGCAACGTTGATCACAAACTGAGCCGTATCTTTCCCGCCGGCGTGTCCGTCATCAAATTCAAGGGTGAAAGAATTTGACCCAACATTGGCATTGCTCGGGATTCCCGCTATGCCCCCATTCACCGTATTCAGACTCAACCATGCCGGATGGACCTCAGGAACATCTACAAAATGGTACGACGTAGTACCCTGTCCTTCATCATCAGCATCAATATTACAGGAAAATCCCACGTCCTCCGTCGCATAGTAGACGGTTGGAGAGGTAATGACCGGTTTCTTGTTAACAACAGTAAACTCATAAAAGAGTGTGTCCCGCGATCCATTGCCATCGTCAACGATAACCTTGAAAGAATCAGGACCCACGTAATAATTACCGGGAGTTCCATTAATCACGCCCGTAGTAGGAACTAGCCCCATCCAATCCGGTTGATCGCCGGTTTGAATATAATAGAGGGTTGCACCCTGCGCTTCATCATTGGACTCAAAGTTAAATTCGAAATAAGTATCCTCATTAATCTCGGTCGGCGGAGTGTTAGTAAAAATAACTGGTGTATTAGTGGTTTTTAAAATAAAAGTCCAATCGACGGCCGATGACGAATCGTCCGCTGCTCGGACCGTCACGGTCTGACTGCCGACATTGCTGTTGTTGGGCATGTAACTGATCTTTCCGGTAACGGAATTAACCGTAACGTTGGAACCCTGGACAATACGGTAAGTAATGGCATCACCATTAATAATGTCATCATCATTTGCAGTCACCGTAACCTCGAGGGTGCTGTCCTCAGCAACTGTCATAGTATCGTCAGTCACATTAACCCAGTAAGGCGGATCATTAATATTGTTAACATAAAGGTAAAAATCCATATAATCTGCCAGGCTGCCATCAGACACCGACACAAAAATACGATAGGGAGAATAACGCACATCATCGTTATCCGGGGTCCAGGTAATTCGCCCGTTCCCCGAATTGATCCTCATCTCCTCCGGGGCACCGACACCGAGGCTATAGGTTAAGGGGTCTTCTTCGGCATCCTCGGCGGTTACCGAGACATACCAGTACTGGTCTTCGGTTAGAATAGTATCAGTTACGGTATTAGTAAAATAGGGTGCAGTATTGGCGGCAAAAAGCCCGGTCATGCCAAACAGACCGATTATTAGTCCCAAAAACTTAAATCGCCGCATTGTTCTTTACTCAGAATAACTTATTAACAAGAAATTTCGTGCACCTCTAATATATCTAGCTCATTGATATTGATTTTTCTTGGTTATTCATCAAGGATAATTTACACGCCACTAAGAAACAAACGTTGTGACCGGCATCATCGAACCAAATCAATCTGTTTCAAGTACCAATCGGCTTGTTCGGCAGTTTGCTCATTTTCCAGGGCATAGGTAAAATATTTCCGCGCTTCTTCACTTTCACCAATGTAATAGTAGAATTTACCGACCTTTAAAACAGTCTCGACATTTGTGGGATCCAGGCGAACCATCTTGGAATAGTAACTGAGTGCGTCATTATAATCGGATTCCCTCTCGTAGATTTTACCAAGATCCTCCAGCGATTCAACCATCCACTGATAGGCATCCGGATTAATTTCTTTGGCTTTACGAAAATAATCCAGCGCCAGTTGATGGTCTCCCTGCTCCCGAGCCAGTAAACTTTTGATATAGTACACTTTCGCCAGCCAAGTGCTTTTCACCTCGCTCATTTCGGGAATGTCACTGATCTTCTGGAAGCTTGCTAACGCCTGGTCCCATCTTTTCATAAAATAGTAAGATTCCCCGATGAAAAGGTGGAGTGTGTTCGGTTCATGATAGACATCCAGAACCTGCTGGAGAAAAAGGATACTCGACTGATAATCTTCCGCATTATAGAGTTCAATCCCGAGTTCTACACAACTCTGGGTTAATTCCGGTTCATGCACCAAACTCTTCTGATAGTACTCAATCGCTTTTGATTGATCCAGCTGCCGGGCTGCTATTTGAGCTAGGCCCAAATAGATTTCTCCCTCCAGTCCGGAGGGATAATTTAAAGCCTCCAGAAACCGATTTTGGGCTGAATCCAGTTGACCCTTTTCAAGTAGATCAAAAGCATTCCCAATGTCTGCACCCACAAAATCCGGCTGGAGATGCTTACTCCTGTAAAATTCAACCTGTGCCATTGTACTGGCACCATTGCGCTGGTAAATTCGTCCCTTGTAATAGGATGCCAGCGCCAGTTCCTGATTGCCGCCGGTGACACCGGATAGGATTTCCAGGGCTCGCGAATAGTCACCAATCAGATATAGAAATTTACCATAACTAAGAAAATGAATATCTTTTACTCCCTGGGTGTGGATCAACTTTTCATAAAGTTCAACTGCCTGCTGATAATGCCGCGTTGTTCTCAGACGCTGTAAATTATGATCCAGAGTATCCGTAAATCCAATCTCTACCCTTGGCGGTTTTTCCCGACTTACTGCCTTGCGGTAACTTAGCATACTATCCAGCAATTCGGGTGTTATTGGTAAAAAATAGCCAACAACATTGCCGGTCATCTCTGGTTTTTTCGGTTCCTCAGGTTGTTCTTTTTCCACCTCTTGCTTGCGGGCGGCGGCTGCCTGTTCCTGAGTCCATTCGGTTATCTTCTTCTTGTAAAAATCGCGCTCTTTTTGCAGACTCATAATTTGTTGCAACAGCGCCTGATTGCGCTGCTCAATCTGTGCCACATCGGTTGCCGGCTGAGCGGCTTTGGTTCCGGCTTTTGGCGAGACTGTAGTAGTCGAAGGACGGCGCACCCGCTGGGCAGACAGCGGTAAGGTACCCAAAAACTGCAATACGATTAATCCCAGAAAAATGCTCCTTATCAGCAAACCAATTGTTTTCCCTGCATTGTTGATAGTTTTTCTAGATCTCATTATCTACTCTAAAAATTTAACCTGGTCTAATCCCAGAATTATCGGATCGGAACCCGGCAGTGCCAACAGTCTGACCGTGATTGTATTTTCTGCCGGATTCTGGCTAATGACCTCAGCTCGCTCATTCGCCAATGGACCCTCTAATATTAACACAATATTTTTTGTAGTGGTCGGGGCTGTCGGAGATTCTATCGGTTGTTCGGCTGGTTGCTCCTCTATTTGTGGCACCGGCTCCTGATATGATTCCTCGGCAGGTGGCCCACCAAAGTTCCAGTTGAGGGTAAAAAAGATTCTCGAGACATTACCGAAAGATTCGGGTGCTACCGCGACATCCAGTTTGAATCCAGCCAGTTGAATCCCTCCCCCGTAACTGAAACCGCGGTTCGAATAACCACCGCGAACCATCAGCAAGTTTTTAATAATATACTCAAGACCGGCATGGTAGCCCCACAACTCACTGCCCGCCAATTTAACATCGGTGGCAACCGTCAGGTTAGGAATCTGGAACAGGTCCAGGTAACTGAACCCCAGGCCAAATTGGGACTGCAGCGTCTCTTTCAAATCGCTGCTCGTGTTCCACTTCAAAGACGAGTTAATATTATGAAATACTGCACCCAGAGTAATCCGCTCACCGATGTAAATTGTCGAACCAAGATCGAAAGAGAGACCATTCGCCGAACATCCCGCAAGGCTATGATAGAGATATTTACCAGCCATGCCAATAGCGAAATTGTCGCCAATTGTTCTGGCGTACCCCAGATAAAAGGCACTCTGAAGGTCGGAAAAGTACTGGGTTATGTAGCCACTCTGGTCCCGTCCCTCAATGTTATCAATCGCGAGTTGGGTCCAGCCCAAACCAAAATTCCCCCAGACATTCAGTGGATAAGCAAATGCCAGATCGTAGTAATTCCGGTCTAATGCCAGACGCGCCATGGTTGCGTTCAGTTGACCGGTATAGAGCATTCCGATCATTCCCGGATTAGTGAAAATAGCAGTAGCATCAAACGCCGAGGCGATTGAAGCTCCGCCCATCCCGAATGCCCTGGCTCCGTTAGCCAGTTCCAGATAAGTACCGGCTGCACCACCGACTTGCGCCGCACCTCTGACGGTTAAAATCGTCATAACTATCACGAAACGAAAGTCTAATAAATTAAATATTTTTCGTTTATCTGAGAACCGCCAATTTTTCAATTTTTTGATCTCCTTGACTGGTTTTAACCACATAGTAATAGGCACCATTGGCGACAACGTCATTCCGCTTATTGCGTCCATTCCACTCCAGATCGGTGTTGACAACATTTGCATAGATGCGCACATTTTTATATAAATCAATAACGCGATTGCCAACGGCATCATAAACGGTAATATCAATATAAGTGTCGTAAGGAAAGAACACGCTAAACCGTACGCCGTCATTGGGATCGAAAGGGTTCGGGTAGGCATATATGTATTCGCCTTTCGGTTCGCCCTTTAGAAAAACCGCTTTAGAGTAATTGGGAATTTCGTCATACGTAAAAGCTGTGTAGTAATAAAACTTACCGTTGACAAGATTTTCGTCGGTAAAACTACTGCCTGAACCTTGATACACGATAGTTTGGGTGGTATCCACGGAACGAATAAAATCACGGGTGCTGCGCAAGATGATTGTGCCCTGATAGTCGGCATCGGAAGGATTACGCCAAGTCAGGTTCAGTTTACCTGAACCAGCTTCGCGAACTTTAAAATCAAATACCGGATCCGGTGGAAACGTATCACTGGGCTCCACCCGGACCGCCAGCGAATCAAAGGTTCCGGAAATAAAGCGTAAATCGGGATTGATAAAGTTAAGGGAATCCAATTTAAACGTAGTGTTACCGCTATCAATCGCTACAAAATTTATTTTAAACAGAGATCCCGGTGCCGATATTGAATAGTTAGATTCCGTATTTATTCCGACAAGTATAACAATGCTATCCGGTTCACCGCTATCATTTATTCTACTCTCTGTATGACCTTCCAAGAAAGCTCCCCTAAATAGCCACCCGGAAGCCCAGTGCATATATTGAAAATGATTCTCATCGTAATTTAGATAAATTAAAACCGAACGGATCGAATCGCCCCGGGTTAAGCCGAGTTCCAGATTTACCGTGTCACCTATCGTTATCACATCATCATTTAATTTTAAATATACATGCGGCGGGATCGAGGCTACCCCTATCTGGCATATCAAAATCAAGACTACAAACAAATGAATTAAATATTTTTTAATCATCGAATTGCTTCCATAACTTAGCGTAACAGCATTAACTTTTTTGTTTCATTTATCTTTTGATTACTCAGCCGCAGAAAATACACCCCGCTGGCAACGGATTGATGAGCACTATTTTTCCCATCCCAGGCAAACTGATAATAGCCGGGTTGGTGAAAGCCGTGGGTCAGAGAGACTACTAAACTGCCTGATATATCTATAACATCCAGTCGGTAATTCCCGGCAGCTTCCGGGGGGACAGTGTAGCCAATGATCGTGGTTGCATTAAATGGATTAGGGTAATTATTCAGTAGAACAAACCCTTTAGGAATTAAGAACTCATCAGGATCGTCCGCCCAATGATATTCCAGCGACTTGCCCGATTTGTCACGCAGATCAATTGTTTGCAGCTGAATCTCGCTACTGCTGGATTGTTCAGAATTAAAAATAAGTTCGATAATTTTCCCTTCGCCGCTTAGACAATTATTCAAGGCGAGAAAATTTACATCCACAATTCCGCTCGCGATCATATGCTGGGGAATTATCACTAACGGCGCAGCCTCGTTACGCATTACCCAATCTCCCGGTGTGGCTGAGACAAATTCCATCTGCCCGGGATTAAATTGCCACTGGAGATGAGCCGACGCCAGGTTGGCTACCTGACTTAAGTTCAATCGAACTGCGCGCTGATTCTCAGTGAGAGTGGCTTCTTCTTGACGGATCAAAATGCCCCCAGGCTGCTGAGTAACGGGCTTTTGACCAAAATATCCTGCCTTGGTGCGCCGATAATTCACTCCAATAATCATTAAATCATAGAAATTGGTTGTATCATCAGGAATTAAAACGCTCGGTGAGTGAGACTCCGCTGAACCGATATCGAAGCGTTTGAACCAGCTGTTACTGTTAGAATTCAACCAGAGGTAGTTGGCAAAGAGACTGACATCTTCCCAGGTCACCTGCCCGTCACAAATACCCGATGTGCTGACCTGTCCACCACCAGTAAAGGTAAAATCGCCCAGGATGTATTTTGCCCAGGCATCATAGCGCTCGCTGGTAGCTCCCTCCTCTGTCACAGCGTAATTTTGTAAAATCCGATAGTCGTGGTAGGGTATTCCCCAGCGGTCAATAATTTCTACGTTCCGTAAGAATATCGGGCTGATTCCTGGAGATACGACTTTGAATTCGAGCCGGACTACACTACTGGAATCAATAACACTGTATTTGGTGTTAACAGTCTGGCTATTATTGAAGACTGCATCATAGCGAATGATGGAATAGTTGGGCACACTCTCGTCGTAAATCAGCGTCATACTGTCTGCAATCCAGTAATCAGTATCCTCACCCCAAATATCGCCTAATGCAATTGACTGCAGCTGGAGTATCCGGTTATCGAATCCCACCTCGAAAGAGGCGGACTTGAGGCTGAATTCAACCGCAGTATTATTGATTGGCAAATATACATCGGCATAAAAGCTCAAATCATCAATTCGTTGCCTTTTACTTTGAGTGTATCCGTTAACACCGCGGAACCTTGGGAAGAACATGTTGAGTTTGGCACTATCATCTTCAATTGCAGTGGCGAGATTGTTGCGGATGGTAACCGGCAGATTCAAAGCCTGAAAATTAATTTGGGCAGACTGATCTTCTGGAGCAGGATCAATACTAGTATTGGTCACTATTGGCGAAACCGTCAGTTCCTCCTTGTATATCTTAAGACTGAACCAAATGCCATACGGCCCGCTGGCAGTCGTATCAATTTCCAGGTTCTCCGGATCATCATCACCCCAGTCATCCATAATGGCAACGATATATAGTTTACGGTTATCTGCCAGTCTAAGGGAATCTCCCCGGAAATTAAAACCAATTGACAGATCCGGTTCAGATTGCTTAGGAATATTGATGCTCAAGCCCCAGCAAATCAGCGAATCATCAGCAGAAAATTGCGAACCGCCTTTTTCCAGATACAGCCGCAGTTCTTTTACAAACCAGGCGGCTGAACTGTTGGTCAGCGGACGTAAGTCAAACCCCTTTAAGTAGAAGGTTCGGGGATCATCGGGATCATCGAGCATAAAAGTCAGTCTGGCGACCGCCACCGTGTCCTTTGATCCTAAATGCGCCCAATGGTTATTGAAATTAGAAATATAGGAAAGGGTCCAGCCGTACCCAGGCTGCGCCAAAAGTTCAAAAGGCAGCATCACTAAGATTAGTCCAAACAGGAGTGATATTTTGATCCCGATCTTCAATTTTTATTCTAACGTATTAAGGTAATTTTATAGTTTTTATTGATTTTTTGCCCAGTGACGCGCACGATATAGATGCCGCTGGCTACCGGTATGCCCAATTGATCCAGACCATTCCAGGTCAGTTGGTAGTTGCCAACTTGATGATATTGATTCACCAGCTCAACAACCTGACGACCACGCAAATCGAATAGTGCAATGCGATAATTGCCCTCTCCTCCAACCGGAATCCGATAACGCAGCTCGGTATTGGGATTAAATGGATTTGGATAACACTCCAATAGAAAGATCTCGGAAGCAACGGCAACAGGCGGTTGAGTGCTCACCAGAATTTGCTGGCAATTCAGATCACGCAGGTCAACTAAACTTAATCCTATCTCGGGATGGGTTTCCGTTTTTTGCCGAAAGCCAATCTTGACAAATTCACCCTCGCCGCATAGCGGTTGGTCAAGAGCAACAAAATTGATATCCAGGTAACCCTTTGCCAATTGTTCAGCGGAGTATAGCCAAATACTTTGCGGTGCGCGGTTTTCTACCCAATTGCCTGCTTCAACACTGCAAAATTCGATTTCTTCCGGATTAAACTTAAAAATCAGATGCCCACAGACCAACTGGGCAATATTTTCCATATTTAACTGCAGTAGATATTGGTTGGAATTCAAACCCGCTTTGTGCCAATCGTATACAACTACGGGATCATCAGTATAAGATATCCTCTTTTGGCTGAATTCTTCACTGAGCGACCGGTAGTAATTTGCCGCGATAACCATCAGATCGAAGAAATTTGTCGTATCATCCGGAGCGATTGCATCAGGATCATGCGAAGATGAATCCCCGATATCAAAGCGGTAATACCATGAAACCGAATCGGGATTAAGCCAGAGATGATCGGCAAAAAGACTGATATCCGTAAACGGATCAACCAGCGCATCGCAATGACCATCATTTAGATCAATAGTACCGCAAAAATCGCCGGGAATTTGTTTAGACCAGGCATCATATCTCTCGGCCGTCTCATCGGCATCATTCTGTAATAGTCGGTAACAGTGATAGGGGATACCCCACTGATCGAGAATCAGAATATCCGATAGAAACAGAGGACTTATCCCTGGTTTAAGCACCTTGAAAGAGAACTCACCAAGCGAATTATTGGCAATCGGAACATAGTTTTGCGGACTTGAAGAATTGCCCATGACAATCGCCTCAAACCTTACTACAGAAAAATTGGTATCTCCCGGCAAAGTAGTCACCCCGTAACCGCTTTCGTCCCAGCCATTCTCCTGATACTGCTTACCATCCCAGAGATCGCCAAACGCAATCGAATCCAGATCAAGATACTGATTATTCCAACCAACATTGAAAGACGCATAAGAGAGGCTGTCGCCCCGGACAATATTTACATGTGGCAGAAAAACATGCGCGGTAAAGGTCAAATCAGTCAGGAGCTGTGCCTTGCTTTCATCAGTCTCATCCAGAGTCAGGTAATTTGGGAAGAACATGTTGGAATCCTCTTCAGCTGAATGATTACGATTAAAAATAGTTACCGGCAGGTTGACGGCTTGAATCTGAAACAGTTTGGTGACATCCCCACCCCAGTTGTTAGCTGTTTTTGAATAATCATCGGTAGTGGTTATGACGATAATATCATTATCTGATTTATTAACAGTAATGCCAATTGTATTTCCGTGTTGATCGGTAATCTCCAGATCCTCGGGATCATCGGTTCGCCAATCCTGAACTGCCATAGCCACAAAAAAGGTCGTGGTATCACCTAGTAGCCAAACGTCACCTGGTAGAGTGAAAGCTACAGGATTAGTTGGTGAACTCTGAACCGCAATACTGACAGCTACCGATGCAACCAAGGAATCGGTGTCACGATCCAGACTACCTGGATAGTTATCGTCATTGAACCATAATTCCAAGGATTCGATGTACCAGCTAGCGGCACTGGTAAATGGTCGTACTCGTAATTGGGTCATTTTATAATCATTATTACCATCCAGATCAATAAATTGCAGTTTCATCACCGTCTTATTTTCACCGGAAGCAATTCTTCGGCCCCAGGCATTGGTTGCCGTTGGATAAGTGATAATCCAGCGATAATCTTCGGCCTTCAGTTTCCCCCCGAAAAGCAAAAATAAAAAACATAATCCGGCGTATTTGCAGACTTTACTCATAATTTGATCCTTCTTGTAAAGAATTGAAATATGCATTGCTCGGTTAGTTCATACACTTTTAAAAATAGTTTCGACCGAGATTAATGTCAAGGAAAACATTGTTTAACGGCAAGTTATAATCAATGACCTGAGAAATTACATGAAGTATCGAAACATTCCATTGGATTGAAATTAATATAGACCTCTTAATTTTCCTATCTCTTTCCTATTCCTAAAGAACTCAAGTTATGCTGGATTGTCTTGATGTTATTTTCAAAATGTAATAGATTAAAACCACAAATATTTGTTACCTAACTCAACCGATGAAATTAGCGACAGCCAGCATGCCCAAGTCCTCGTGGTTAATTACCTACGGCGATATGGTCACACTTCTACTGACCTTTTTTATCCTCATGATCGTAATGCTGAACGAAGCCGAAAACAATATCTACCGGATGCTCAATCTGCTGCTCTCCGAAACCGAACAAGCACTGAATACCTATGTCCAGCAAACTCAACTTGGCAAAAATATAACCGTCCACCGAACTACCAAAGGGGTTCAACTAACCGTCAGCGGTGAATACTTCTTCGATATAAACTCTGCAGCAATCTCCCCGGAGTTACGGCCACTTTTGGATTATATTGGCAATACTCTGCGACATTCACGACTTTTGGGCGCCATGGATGATCCGGAATTACAGAGTTTTGCGCAGGCACTAGAAAGAGCCAAGCAAGTCCTAAATGTCGAAATTCGGGTCGAGGGGCACACCGATAATTGGCCCATCCGCGGTGGAAAATACGCCAGCAACTGGGAGCTGAGCTCAGCCCGGGCATTGGAGGTTGTTCGCTATTTGAGCAATATATCAGGAATTCACGAGAGTAAATTTTCCGCCCTTGGCTACGGCGAATTTCGACCCATAACCACTAATGATACTGCCGAAGGTCGCTCTAAAAACCGCCGAGTCGAAATTTTTATCGATGCCGATATTTCCCCGGTAAATGAATAATTTTTAAAAGCAGCGGCCAAGCTTATTTTTACGACATTCATCCTCTTTACAACGATAGCAGATTTCATTAATCAAAGGCTGATCCTCGAAGTAATCTTTTACATTTTGCAACGTAGTGCGTGCTATATTTTCGAGTGCCTCCCGGGTAAAAAATCCCTGGTGAGAAGTAATCAGAACATTACTGAATGTCATTAATCGCGCCAGGACATCGTCATCAATAATCTGATTCGAAAAATCCTCGAAGAAGAACTCGCTCTCCTCTTCATAGACATCCAGCCCGGCAGCCCCAATCTTGTTCTTCTTCAGACCTTCAATCAACGCTTTGGTATCAATTAAATGTCCCCTGCCGGTATTAATGATCATTACCCCATCCTTCATTTTGGTAATACTTTCCCGGCTAATCAGGTGATAGGTGGATTTATTCAAGGGACAATTCAACGAGATAATATCGGAATTCCGGTACAGATCATCCAAACTAACATATTTAAAACCCACTTGCTCCGCATATTTCTCATCTGGAAAAACATCATAAGCCAGAACGTTCATTCCAAAGCCCTTCAAAATGTTAATCAAAACCTTGCCTATTTTACCTGTTCCAATAACACCGGCAGTCTTCCCATACATATCAAAACCTTTCAAACCGGTAATCGTAAAATTGTTGTCTCGAATCCGATAAAAAGCCCGGTGAGTTTTGCGATTCAACGCCATAATTAAAGCTACCGCATGCTCGGCAATGGCATAAGGAGAGTAGGCCGGGACACGTACCACATGAATATTTCTGTAAGCCGCAGATAAATCCACATTATTGTAGCCGGCTGAACGGAGGGCAATCAAGGGAATTCGATATTTTAATAATTGTTGAATTACTTCAGCTGTAATGGGATCATTAACGAATGGACAAACCACATCGGATCCCTCAGCTAACTTGACCGTATCCGGGTTAAGATGATTTTTGTAATATTTGATCTGAAATCCAAAATCGCTATTGATGGCATCGAATGAATCTATGTCATAAGGTTTAGCATCAAAAAATACAATTTTGGGTTTTTTCATAAGATTTCGACCTCCTTTCACTCCAATTTGATCTGGCTAACATAATTTTGTTACATCGTAATTATTTCTTTTTTTTCACCCTTTTTTTACCTAAAATTTAGCGAATTTGATACCTGATCAGCATTTTCTAATTCTAACCCTACTTCATCTCACTTAAAACAAACCTAAGAAGGTTAGCACTTTTATGAACTTTTTTAAGGCTATGATATTAGGAACAGTTCAAGGATTGACGGAATTTCTGCCGATCAGCAGTTCCGGCCATCTGGTGATTTTTCAGCATTTCCTGGGAATCCATAGCGAGAACATTGCCTTTGAGGTAGTTGTTCATCTCGGGACACTTCTCAGTGTAATCGTCGTTTATTACCGGGATCTCAAGCAAATGATCATCGCTTTTTTTAATGGGATAACTCACCGAAAAATTGCGGTTCGCTATCGAAGTGATTTCTATTTTCAGCTTAGCATTTTAGTAATTTTAGGGACCATTCCGGCGGCTCTGGTAGGTTTTCTCTTCGAAGATTTTCTCATTTCCATTTTTCACAATGTGCGTCTGGTCGGAGTTACTCTCCTAATCACCGGCATTGTCATTTTCGGCACCCACTGGCAGAAAGAAAGCCGACATCCAATCACTGCCGGCAAATCTTTGCTAATCGGCCTGGCTCAGGCAATTGCTATCCTTCCGGGAATCTCCCGTTCGGGCTTTACGATCAGCAGCGCTCTCTATCTTGGAATAGACCGGAATGAAGCTGCCCGCTTCTCCTTTTTACTGGCAATTCCAGCCATTGCCGGGGCGGCGCTGCTACATCTGATTGAGCTCTTTTCCGGGAACATTACCGGAGTGAGTACTGCAGCTCTATTGACCGGATTTGCCTTCTCTTTTATAATCGGGTATGTGGCCATTCGCTTTCTGCTGTCAGTACTGCAAAGTGGCTATTTTAAATATTTCGCGCCATACTGTTTGGCAGCAGGAATATTCGTGCTTATATTTTTGCATTGACAAACTTCAATTGATGTCTTTATGGCGACTGTTTTAGATGAATTAGAAAAATTGGAAGCCAACCCGCTTGCCCCAATATACCTGCTCTACGGTAACGATCTATACCTGGAGCAAGAAGCCATTGGTATGCTTTCAATGCTGTTTTCCAAAACGGTTGATTCCGAGGTAGAGAAAAAAATCTTTCAGGCCGAGGAGAATCAAGATGAGGCATTCGTGCAGAGTCTGTACACTCTGGGAATGTTTGCCACCCATCAAATCGTGATTTATAAAAATATCCATCAGCTCTCAACTATCTCCAGAAAACAATTTCTTCAGTATTGTGATCATCCGGCTGAGACAACTATGCTTACTCTAACTGCCGGTAGCGGATCAAAATCCAAGTTCCTCGACACAATCAAAAGCCACGAGTCAGTCAAGACTCTGTCTATCTGGACTCCAAAGGCCGATGAATTTCCCGCAATAATTGTCAAACAATTTACCAAACATGGATATCAGATCGAACCAGACGCCGTGGAAATCCTGGCTCTTTCTACTAATGATTCATTAGCCCATACATTCTCCGAAACCGAAAAGATTATGATTTATGTAGGTGAGCGAACTTTAATCACCGCTGCCGATGTGCGCAGTGTCGGCGGCGGCGAGAAAACTTATCAAATGGCTGATTTTATCCAGGCCATTGCCGAAAAAAATTTCCCGCAATCTATTCAAATCTGCTTGAACTTAATCGAAACCGGTGCTGAGGTACCATTCTTTACTTCTTCTTTATATAACCTGTTTGTCAACGTCTGGGCTTATCCACAAATTTATAAAAAAACTCAAAACTACGTTTCCCAATCAAAAAAATACCGTGACAATTATAGACTCGGTTACCAAAATTATCAGCATCATGATTTTGCTTCCCTTTTCTGCAATCTTCTAGACACCGATTTGAAGGCAAAATCAACCGGCCTCGGTGCCAAAGACTTAATGATTCCATTGATATGTAACATCTTGAAAGCCTAAACTAAAAGCATGAATGACGATTACAAACTTAGCGATGAAGAATTAATCCGCCGTTTTCAAGCTGGTGACGAAGCTGCCTTTGAAGAAATCATTCACCGCTATGCGAACCGCCTGATGAATTTTGCCTACCGCTTTTTATTGGATATGGAAGAGGCTGAAGATATTGTTCAGGATACCTTTTTAAAAGTTTATCAAAACCGTTATGCGTACAAAGAAATCGCCAAGTTTTCAACCTGGATCTATACTATCACTGCCAATCTCGCTAAAACCGTCCTGAGAAAACGCCGCAATCGCCGATTATTCTATTTCTCGCGCCTGAGTCCCACCGAAAAGGAGATAGAATTCCCTTCTCACGAACCGATACCTCAGACAAAAATCGAGGGTCAATATGACAAAAAAGCAATCCAAAGAGCAATTTTAAAACTGCCGGAACATTTTCGCACAGCAATCATTTTAAGGGATATTCAGGAACTTTCATATGAAGAGATTAGTAATATCATCAATGCACCGTTGGGAACCGTGAAATCAAGAATTAATCGTGCTCGTTTAAGATTACAAGAAGAACTGCAACATTTAAAAGGGAGTTGATATATAAGTTGTTACCAAATGAGGACTTATGATAAGTTGCTACCAATTCAAAGCCAGCATTTCAAGCTATATTGATCAAGAAATCCCCTACCAAAAACGAAAAGATTTCGAAGAACATCTCGAAAATTGCCCGGCATGCAAAAATTTATATTTCTCGGTAATCACTACCCGGACAAGCATGCAAGATTTACCAAAAGTCAGCGTTAGTGAACAATTTTTAAATAAACTCCAGGCTCGCATTTTAACCGAACGAAACGCTCGTATCCAGGAGCGTTTGGGGCGTGGCTTTTCATTCCGCCGAATACCATTTTTTGCCTATGGATTTGTTGCCGCTCTTCTGGCTATAGTCGTTGTCTTTTCCCTTCTTGAATTTCGCTCGGGCTCCAATATCCCCGTCAGCCCACCGCAAATCGTGGATGAAAAACTTCAGCAAAATCGGAATATGCCAAATTCTAATCTGGTTATCAATCCACCTCAAATCGCCAACGCCCAAAGCCCTCAGGATTCCAGCATCAGACCAGATGAGGATCAACAATATAATAAGCCTGATTTCCAAAATAAGATAAAAACCGTCAAACAAGAACGTTAATTTCTACTATTTCCTTCTTTAATATTGATTTTACCTACAGCAGGTAGTATTTTTATGCGCTGTATGAAGGTAAGGAAATCACAGATTTGAAGAGCACCTGGATAGTAACCGCCATTTTAATCGCCATTTTGTTTTTCTTTACTGTATATCCTACGATAGATGTATTGGGTGACATTCCGGGTCCTTTCCAAGTTGTTTTTCGGGTTTTGCTATTCATCGCCATCTTATCTCTACTCATATTTCTGTTAACCGAAATCCATACCTGGTACCGCCACTATAATGATTTAACTGCAGCCGATCAGCTTGCCAAAAAGGATTCGGAAGAATCATCACTAATCGAACTGCGCCATAACCTCGATACCAGCGAAAATTTTCAACAGATAACCAATCAACTAGTTGAGGTGATCTACACCTCGCTGATGGCTCGCACAGTAGTTTTATACCTGTTTAATCCCCAGGAAAACCAGTATGTTCTTCAGGCTCAATCCTCAGATGCGGCTCTATCATTTTTCGACAAATATCCCGCTGAGGGCGAGCTGTTTAAAAACCTCCATCAACACTCAAAGGCTACCTTGTATCAGTCCGGCCAGCTCCATCCCAGCGAGTTGCGCTACTATCTGAATCCGCCGAAAGTTGGCACATTAATTCTCGTTCCGGTACTCGTGAACAATTCATATGTGGGATTCATTGGTGTTGATAGTATTGATAAAGAAGCCTGGGGTAATGAAGACCTTGAGCTGGTCAACTCCTTTGCCAGTTTATATGCCAACGCCATTCTGCAAATTGATATCATTGATCAGCAGAAAAATTACGTCCAATTTTTTCGAGACTTATGTCAACTAAATACCGAAATAACCTTAGGAATAGAGCTGCACGAGCTTAACAAACAGGCGGCCTTGATTTTAAAAAAGTTTTTTGCTTTTGATAAGCTGACCTTCGCCTTTCTTACCTCCGACCAAAAACGGGAACTAATTATTGAATACGTTGAAGGTTCCGAAGCTGATTATACCATCGGCCATGAAATTACCGTCAAAAAAGGGATCTGGGAACCACTCATCAATAGCGCCAAACCGGTCCTGGTGAATGACTATGACAAAAGCAAAGTCGAATTCCGTTTTCAGCCCAATGACTTAAAGCTAATCCCATTTCGCTCGGCCATTGGTATCCCGCTGACTGCCGGACACCAGCAATTAGGCGGAGTACTGCTGGAGAGCCTCCGGATAAAAACGTATTCCAAGAATGATGTTGAAACCCTGGCCGTTTTTGGAAAAAGTTACAGTGCGATTTTAAATCGCCTGAAAATCTATCAATCCCTGAAAGACCTTGCTATGATTGACGGTTTGACAGGAATTTACAATCACCGTGCTTTTAAGGAACGGCTGCAGGTCGAAATTGAGCGTTGTCGGCGATATGGCAACAACCTCACGCTGCTAATTCTCGATCTTGATAAATTCAAGCGGATCAACGATACCTACGGTCATCTCCAAGGCGACTATGTGCTTAAGAAATGCGCCAGTATCATCCGCAGTAGTGTGCGAACAATTGACACCGTTGCTCGTTACGGCGGGGAGGAGTTTGCCGTAATTCTAATCAACGCTGACAAAAAAGGTTGTCTGCAAACTGCCGACCGAATCTGCAGCAATATCCAAAGTTATCAATTCAATCATAATGGAATGACCGAACAGATAACAATTAGTATCGGCATGTCGGAATATCCTACCGATGGAGAAGATGGCCAGGCAATCACCGCTAACGCTGATATAGCGATGTACCAGGCCAAGAGAGCCGGCGGCAACCGGGTTATGTCCTACGAACACGAATCTTAAAGGAGTATTTTTATGGTAAAACGAACAAGCCGAGGATTTGCTGATAAGGTTGCTAAATCCTCACAAGACTTCCGAAAACATTGCCCCATCTGCGGCGAAGCAATCGAAATGGTAAAACATATTATCCCAGTAAAAGACGAAGCCACTAACTCGATTCGCTTTAAAGAAAGAATGGTCGGGGTATGCAATTGCAATCGGAGTGAGATTTATAAGTAAGCAAAATCATTCAAACGATAAAAACAGTCATATTCCAACTCAATATAGCAATGATCAAAATAGCTGAGTCAAGAAGACGATTAATAATGAAATCACAACCTTTATTACTTAATATTGTTCTTTGTGCAATACTAATCAGCACGACATTTTCTTGCAGTCATCGAGCATCCATCAAACCTGAAACTTTACCCACTCCGGCCGACTCCGTCAAAGCTTATGACTCCCGAGCAGTCGAACATTTTATGGCTGGTGAACAATACAGCATGCAGGAGAACTACGCAATGGCAGTCCTGGAATATCAGGATGCCCTTCAATACGATTCGAGCTCCAACACGATCTATGTCTCAATGGCTAAAGCCTATATTAATCTTGGAAAACTCGATCGCGGTATTCAGGCCCTGAAAAAGGCTCTGATTCTGGATAAAAACGACCTGGAAGCCCGCGAAATTTTGGCTCAGATTTATTTCCTGACCGGCAACGCCGAAAACGCCGAAAAAGAGTACCAAATACTGCATCAGGCTGACCCTACTGATTTGGAATTAACTTATCAGCTAGCGGCAGTTTACCTCAAAAACAAAAAACTGGAAAACGCCCTGCAGCTGTATGAGGAGATTTTTACCAACGACTCAAGTCAAGTCAAAGCCCTCGAAAAAGCTGCTGAGATCTCGATCATCACCAAGGATACTAACCGTGCTGCGGCTTACTACGATAAATTAATCTCCCAACATCCCGAGGAAATCAATTATTATAAATACCGCGCTGATATAGCTTTACTCCAAAATGACATTCCCGCTGCCCTTAAACTTTATCAAAAACTGTTACAGATCGCTCCGCAAGATACTGCAATTCAGGAAAATTATGGTGACCTACTGGCTCGCAGCGAGAATGTCGCTGAAGCTATCAGCTACCTGCAAGCACTTATTCGGAAAAATCCCGAGCGGGAAAATACCTATATTAGCCTAGCATACCTCTATTCACGCAAAGACTACTTCGAGCAGCTATACCAGTTACTCGATTCGGCTACCGTAAAATTTTCCCAACAACCCTATTTCTTTATTATTAATGCTAATTCACTGCTCAAACAGAAACAGTATCAAGCTGCTGAAGTTTCCCTTTTAAAAGCCCTGGAAATTGATAACGACAATATCCAGGCCCAGATTATCCTGGCAAATGTCTGGGATACTCTGGCCAAGTATGCATTATCCGACAGTCTTTACTCCTTAATCATTGACGAAAACCCGGACTTGGATATAGCTCTGAACAATTTTGCCTATAGTCTTGCTCTGCGTGGTAAGGACCTCGCAAAGGCCAGCCGGATGGTCAGTAAAGCGCTAAAAATTGCCCCGGATAACGCCTCCTACCTTGATACCAAAGGCTGGTTACTTTATCTGACCGGAAATTACCAAGAGGCTAAAGAATATGTCGCGAAAGCAGCGTCATTAGCCAAAGATAATCCCGAAATTCTCGAGCATTTGGGCGATATTTTGATGAAGCTGAATAAAAGCGAGGAGGCAAAAGGCCATTACCGGCAAGCACTCGAATATGATCCGGACAACGAAGCCCTTAAAGAAAAACTCTCCAGGTAACCTAATCCGTCCTCTGACCTTCATCTTATTTATGGGTTTTATTCTACCTGAATGCAGCCATATTTTAACTTTAAAAAAGAATATCTCTACCACCCCCTCCGATATAATTCAGGAAAAATCCATCATTCCAGAACAACTGAAAACCCTGAATTTTGATGCTGCAGTTACACTGACTACCCCAACTTCCGAGCTACAGCTCTTCGCCGCAATCACCTATCACTCATTAGACACTCTCACTATCCAACTAAAAGATCCGCTGAAACGCCAACTGGCAAAAATCGAGATCAGCAATGGTGAATATCAACTCTGGCTGCAAAGAGAGGCAAAATACTATTCGGGATTGAAATGGCCTGACCTTACGATTGATTACGAAATTCCTGAGATTCCCATAGCCTGCTTACCTGCGATTCTAATTGGTCTTACCCCACCGACTCAAAATCTCACCTCTGCACCAGCAATCACTTACCAATATACCTACAACAAACTTCACCAGCTAAAATCATTAACTGCCCTGAAAGAGCAACAACCACTGGCAACAATCCACTATGACAATTATCATCAGTTGGAATCAGGTTTCTGGTTACCTTCTTTATTAAAAATAACATCTCCCCAAGGTATCAATATCACTATTCAATACTCCCAATTCCGTTATGAATTGATTAAATTAGCCTGAATGCAGATTAAATATGAGGTGATCGTGGAACAATATGCTCAATCCAATTTAGTTTCGATTGTAATTCCGGTTTTCAATGAAGTTGAGTCATTACGCGAGCTCCATCAGAAAATCACAGAGGCTTTTCAAGCCACCGACTATTCGTTAGAATTAATTTTTGTAGACGACGGCAGCCGTGACGGTTCTTACGAGGCTGAACTCCAATTATCTCAAGAGTATCCCAACACCTCGGTCATTCGTTTCCCTGTCAACCGGGGTAAAGCTGCAGCTCTAAATGAAGGATTTGCAGTAGCTAAAGGCGAATACATTGCTACCATTGACGCCGATTTGCAAGATGATCCCCAGGCTATATTACCGATGATCGAGATCATTAAAAATGAAAAATTTGACCTGGTTTCCGGCTGGAAACAGAAACGCCGGGATCGTTTTATTAAGAAATATACATCGCGACTATTTAATTTCACCTCCCGCCTATTGACTGGCGTACGGCTGCACGATATGAACAATGGGCTAAAAGTCTATAAATCAGTCGTCGCAAAATCGCTCAATCTGTATGGCGAGTTGCACCGGTTTATTCCAGTATTAGCCAAAATTGAGGGATTCACCAGTAGCGAACTAATAGTGCGCCACTTTCCGCGTAAATACGGAGTGACCAAATATGGCGCCAGCCGATTTTACAAGGGTTTTCTTGATCTGCTGACTGTTTTGTTTACGGCAAAATTTCTGCGCCGTCCAATGCACTTTTTCGGCCTATGGGGAATTATCTTTGTTGCGATTGGCTTGCTGGCTGAGATTTACTTATTGATTCTCAAGTTCGCCTATCACGAACCGTTCCAGAGGCATGTTGCGCTACTAGTATTAGGAGTTTTACTAATTGTATTCGGGATGCAATTCTTTTCACTGGGGCTTATCGGGGAAATGATTGCCTATTACCATAAAACGAAAAATCAATGAAACCTTATTTATTCTCGATCATAGTTCCAACTTTCAACCGCGCTAGTGAAATCAGGGAGCTTATTGGCTCTTTCCAAAATCAGACTTTTCTCCACAATCAATTTGAAGTACTTCTGGTAGACGATGGTTCAGATGATAACACTCCCGAGCAGATTAATCAATTCATGCCTCAAGCAGATTTCCGAATCCGCTTACTTCAGCGCAAGCATGAGGGACCTGGTCCGGCACGGAATTCTGGGATGGCTCAGGCGGAGGGCGAATTTTTTTTATTTATTGATAGCGACTGTATTGCTGACCAGCACTGGTTGGAACGTATTGCCCAGGCAGTTGAAAAAGAACAACCACAAGCATTTGGCGGACCCGATGGAGTATTGCCGGAATTTACCCCGCTGCAAAAAGCTATTGATTATGCCATGACCTCATTTTTGACTACCGGCGGCATGCGGGGACACACAAGTAAAAGATTAGCCAAATTCTATCCTCGCAGCTACAATATGGGCATCCATTACTCGATTTTCGAAAATTTAGGTGGAATGAATAATCTGCGCCACGGGCAGGATCTTGAATTCAGCCGTCGGATTATCGCCAGTGGTGCAAAAGTCATTTACGTCCCCGATGCAATTGTTTATCACAAACGCCGTACCAGCCTGCGTAAATTTTTTCGCCAGATTTTTAATTGGGGCGTAGCACGCATTAATTTGGCCAAAATTGATCAGGCAATTCTTGAACCGCTGCATTTCATTCCGGCAGTTGGCACTTTAGGCTATTTCATCCTAATTCTCTTAACACCTTTTCACCCCGTTTTTCGTTATAGCTGGCTAATCGCTACGGGAATCGCGCTCGGAATGATGGTAATTATTTTTATTAGCGCTTTCCGTCGCTATCACGATCTCAGAACGGCACTCTTGGCACCAGTCGTTTCCCTGACCCAAATCGTTGCCTACGGTCTGGGATTCACCACCAACTATATCCGGCGGATTATTCTGGGGAAGGGCGAATATATCGGCTTTACGAAAAAATATTATAAATAGGCTTAGGATAGTGACAAAAAAGCCCCCAAAAAGTAAAATAAATATTGAATCAATAATAAGTTCGGACAATTCGAAATCCAATTTAATCTACTTTGGTTTAATCGTTGTAGCCACTGTCATCTTTGCTTTTACATTCATGAAGCTTGGTGACATTAGCAATAACTACATTAAACAACATGCCTCCTGGATATTTACCTCCCAGATTCTTCTCTACCTATCATTAATCATACTATTTTCCTATCTGGGGTACTGCTATTTTAAGGATAAACACTCTTCTAACGTTCTTAAAGTAACAATCCTGTTGGGGTTTGTGCTGATCATCTTGGTTCAGGCATTGGCTTTCAATCCGGCGCTAAGTATGAACGGTGATAATGCCCGATATATTTGCGGGGCAAGCTCTTTAGCCACGACCGGAAAATACAAAAGTATTCAAAATCCACAGGAAGAATATATTACTTTAGATCAGCCGGGCGTATCAATTATGCTGACCCCGCTGATAAAAATATTTGGGATTAATATCATAGCCTTTAAAATCCTGACGCTCCTTTTAACGATCGGGTCATTTATCCTCTTTTTCATCATACTTAAAAAAGTACTGCGGGTAGAGATTGCTCTCGGATTAACTTTGCTTTTCGGAACCCACCCTTACGTTTCGGATTTCTCATCACTGGTAATGACCGAAATGCCTTTTGTCTTCTACTCCTTACTCTCGATTTGGCTTCTTGATAAATATGATCAATCTCCCAAAATTAACTATCCAATTCTAATCTTATCCGCGTTCTCGATCCTGATGACCTACTTTACCAGATCCGTCGGCATCGGGATGGCTTTTGCCAGCGTCTTATATTTCCTGTTAAAAAAGGATTGGAAGAAAGCGGTCTACTTGGGAATTGCAGTGTTCATCCTTATCGGCGGATGGCAATTAAGGAACTATCT
>CAZJIU010000018.1:0-1848 GCA_964546145.1 uncultured bacterium | reverse complement strand
CATATGGGTTTTGTCTATCCCAGACCGGTGGAAAACTACCTGATAGCTGGCAAATGGCTCAACTATTATTCTCCCCGGGACGCCGTAGTCGCTTGCCGAAAAGAGGAAATTTTGTATTTGTTTTCCAATCGGAAAGGAATTCGCTCTGCCAGTTACTGGACAACCTACGATCAGGAATACGAAACCGCCACCCTGGAAAAATTCGAACGTTACAATGTTTCTTTCGTCGTTATAGATTCCTTCTCCAACTCTCCCAGTACGGTCTATAAAATTATTCAGAACAACAAAGATAAGTTCAAATTGATCAAGATCATTGGTAATCGGAAAGAAGGCGCATGTTACATCTATGAGGTTCAGCAATGGTGGAACCAGGCGAATTGAATTATACCTTCGACTACGATGTTAGCGACCTGCTGAAAATGTCAAAAGCTATTAACTACCAGCATTGGGTACTCGAAAGAATATCCAGTTACCTGGGAGACTCTATTTTGGAAGTTGGCGCCGGAATTGGCAATTACACTCAGTATTTCCTCACTAAAAAACGGGTATATGCAATCGAACTGAGTCCAAGCTGTCTGAAAATTCTTCGCGAAAAATTTCATGATGACAATGTCGAACTTTTACAGATGGATGCCACTAGCCGAGAAATTTTTTCACTTAAAGCAAAAAATATTGATACGATTGTCTGTTTGAATGTACTGGAACATATTGAGAACGATCTTTTTGCCCTAAAGAATTTTTATCAAATACTACGTACGCCCGGCTATCTTATTCTGCAACTTCCGGCGCTTAAATTTTTATATGGTAATATTGATCGCCAATTAGGACATTACCGGCGATATACCAAAAAAATGGTATCTGAAAAAGTCAAACAAACTAACTTCAAAATCGAGAGAATGGATTATTTAAATCTAATCGGAACCTTCGGATGGTTCTATGATGCCCGGATCAAAGGTATCATAAATCAGAATCAGCACCATGTTACCTTCTTTGATAACCGGATTGTGCCAATTGTCCGCAAATTAGAACGGAACATTAAAATTCCCTTCGGTCAGTCGCTGATCGTCATCTTAAAAAAGGATCAGGATTAAGGTGAAACTATCAATTATAATGCCCGTGTTTAATGAGGCCAAAACTCTGCCGCTGATTTTAGCCAAAATTCAGCAAGTTCCAGTTAAGAAAGAAATAATCATGGTAGATGATGGCTCGACTGACGGCACCGGGGGATTACTTAGAGAATTGGAACAGCAGGATAACATCAGGGTGATTTATCAAAACCAAAACCTCGGCAAAGGAGCCGCAATCCGAACGGCAATCCCTTTTGTTACCGGAGAAGTGACAATCATTCAGGACGCCGATCTGGAATACGATCCCGACGATTATTTAAAACTCATCGAACCAATCAAAACCGACAACACTAAGGTCGTTTATGGCTCCAGATTTCTGAATAAACAGAACAAACATTCCTATCTCCGTTATTATCTGGGAGGGGTAACTCTCTCACTGCTGGCTAATTTGTTATACTCCCAGAAATTGACCGATGAGCCGACCTGTTATAAAGTCTTCGACAGTCAGCTATTGAAATCCCTCAACCTGAAATGCCGGAAGTTTGAATTCTGTCCTGAAGTAACCGCCAAAGTAGCCAAAAGAGGTATTTTGATTAAGGAAATACCAATCTCCTACCATCCCCGCTCTATCTCGGAAGGGAAAAAAATAAGGTGGCGCGATGGCTTAAAGGCAATCTGGACTTTAATTAAATATCGGGTAGTAGATTAGAAATCACAAAGTGAATAAAGTTTTATTGATTACTTACTACTGGCCGCCTGCAGGAGGACCTGGAGTTCAGCG